>CALMAB010000570.1:24515-25105 GCA_937858325.1 uncultured Acetobacteraceae bacterium | reverse complement strand
GGCTACGAGGTCGTGACCATGGAGGACGCGGCCCCGCGCGGCGACATCTTCGTGACCGCCACCGGCAACATCGACGTGCTGACCGTGGACCACATGCGCGCCATGAAGAACCGCGCCATCGTGTGCAACATCGGCCACTTCGACAGCGAAATCCAGATCGAGGGCCTGCGCAACTTCAAGTGGGAGAACGTGAAGCCGCAGGTGGACGAGGTCGTGTTCCCCGACGGCAAGCGCCTGATCGTGTTGAGCGAGGGTCGCCTGGTGAACCTCGGCAACGCCACGGGGCACCCGAGCTTCGTGATGTCCGCCTCCTTCACCAACCAGGTGCTGGCGCAGATCGAGCTGTGGACGGCCCCGGCGGGCAAGTACGAGAACCAGGTCTATACCCTGCCGAAGCAGCTGGACGAGAAGGTCGCGGCGCTGCACCTCGCCAAGGTCGGTGCGGCGTTGACCAAGCTGACGCCGAAGCAGGCGGAGTATATCGGCGCCCCCGTGTCCGGCCCGTTCAAGCACGAGCTGTATCGCTACTGATCCGGCCGGCGCCCCCCCCGCCCGAGGGCCCGGGCGGCGCCGCGCGCAACCGGGGGCAA
>CALMAB010000570.1:0-24505 GCA_937858325.1 uncultured Acetobacteraceae bacterium | reverse complement strand
CGCCGCGGCGGCGGGCGGGCGGGGGCGGCGCCTCTCGAATCCGTGATCAAGTTTCAAGAAATGTCATGGTGCTGTCGTGGATTAGGTTTCCCGGTTGGCTAGGGTCCCGCCAAACCGAGCGGGACCGAACCGATGTCAGACACCACCATGAACTCCAGCCGGGTCCCGGCGGACGCCGCGCCCCGGCGCGGCCCTGACCTTGACGCCAAGCCGCACGGCTCGGTCGGCATCATCGTCATTGGGCTGCTGGTCGTCGGCATCGGCTTCGTGGTGCAGGGCCGGGTGCACGACATCTCGGCGGCGGGTGGGCCGCCGCTGGCCACCGGCGCGTTCGTGCTGCTGGGCTTGGCATTGCTGATCGCGCTTGGCTTCGAGTTCGTCAACGGCTTCCACGACACGGCCAATGCCGTTGCCACCGTCATCTATACGCACTCCATGCCGGCGCAGTACGCGGTGGTGTGGTCGGGGTTCTTCAACTTCCTCGGCGTGCTCACCTCGTCCGGCGCGGTCGCCTTCACCGTGGTGAGCCTATTGCCGGTCGAGTTGATTCTACAGGTCGGCAGCGGCGCCGGGTATGCGATGATCTTCGCGCTGCTGATCGCCGCCATCCTGTGGAACCTGGGAACCTGGGCGCTTGGGCTGCCGGCCAGCTCGTCCCATACGCTGATCGGCTCGATCATCGGGGTGGGCCTAGCCAACCAACTGCTCAGCACAGCCGCGAACGTGTCCGGCGTGGATTGGGGCCAGGTGTATGGGGTGTTCAAGGCGCTGTTCATCAGCCCCATCGTGGGCTTCACCTGCGCGGCGCTCCTGCTGCTGCTGATGAAGGCGGTGGTGAAGTCGAAGCACCTTTACGAAGCGCCGGACGGCAACAGCAGGCCGCCGACCTGGATACGCGGCCTGCTGATCCTGACCTGCACCGGCGTGTCGTTCGCGCACGGCTCCAACGACGGGCAGAAGGGCATGGGCCTGATCATGCTGATCCTGATCGGCGTGGCGCCCACCGCCTACGCGCTGAACCGGGCGCTGCCGGAAAGCAGCACGCCCGCCTTCATGCAGGCGACCGAGCGGGTCGAGGGCGTGTTCACCGCCCGCGCGCAGAACCAGACCGTCCCAGCCGACCGGGCGCGCGACCGGGTGACACAGGCGGTGCAGGAGAAGAGCTTCGACAAGCCGGAAGTGTTCGCCGCGCTGTCCAGCCTGGCGCACGACATGGCGGCGCAGGTGCAGGGCTACGGCGCGATCAAGCACGTGCCGGCGGAGCAGGTGCAGAACGTCCGCAACGACATGTTCCTGGCGTCCGAGGCCGTGCGCCAGATGGAGAAGCAGCGCCTGGCATTCTCCGGCGAGGAGAACGCGGCGCTGAAGGACTGGAAGGGTGAGCTTGACGCCGGCACCAAGTTCATCCCGCTCTGGGTCAAGGTGGGCGTCGCAGTGGCGCTGGGCTTGGGCACCATGATCGGTTGGAAGCGCATCGTGGTCACGGTGGGCGAGCGGATCGGCAAGACGCACCTGAGCTATGGGCAGGGCGCCTCGGCGGAGCTGGTGGCCATGGCGACCATCGGCGCGGCGGACATGTACGGCTTGCCGGTCTCGACGACGCACGTGCTGTCCAGCGGCGTCGCGGGCACCATGGCGGCCAACGGCTCGGGCCTGCAGTGGAGCACGGTGCGCAGCATCGCCATGGCCTGGGTGCTGACCCTGCCGGCGGCGGCGGTGCTGGCGGGCGGGCTGTATTTCCTGTTCCGGCAGGTGTTCTGATACCGACGGCCCTTTGCCTCGCCCCTCCTGTCATTGCGAGCCGCCCTGGCGGCGTGGCGATCCATGGGCCGCCAGGACTGCGCTTGCCCTCCTGGATTGCCGCGTCGCTGCGCTCCTCGCAATGACGTGGGAAACGGTCAACGCAAATGGCCGCCCGTTTAAAGCCGCTGCATCGCCACGCAGCCCGGCGCCAAGCCCTCCGCAAGGCGGGCCAAATGCTGGTGGTGCGCCAGCACGACCACTTGCACACGGGCGCTCAAGGCCACCAAGGCCCGGAGCGCCGCCGCGGCACGGCCGGCGTCAAAGGTTTGCAGGACGTCGTCGGCGATGAACGGCAGCGGCGGCCCGGCGACGCAGTGGTCCCGCAGCGCCACCATGCGCAGCGCCAGGTAAAGCTGGTCCCGCGTGCCTTCCGAAAGCTGGTGCAGCTCCTTGGGTTCCGCCGGGTGCCGGCGCTCGACCGCGTGGAGCGCCGTGCCGTTGGGGCCGTCCTCCGCCGCGGCGATGCCGTGAGCGCCGTCCGTCACGGCGGAGTACGCCTCCGAGATGCTGCGCAGCCCCTGGCCCGCGTCGCCTTCCAGCGCCGCCATGGCGCGGGCCAGCATCCCGGACGCGACCTGCGGCGCGAGCTGGTCCTCCAGCCGCCGCGCATGTCGCCGCCATGCTCTCGGTCACTGCCGACAATTTCAGGCTGTCAACCGGCTGACGTTCCGGGTGCGGCGGATCAAGAACCTCAACCGGCTCCATGTCGCACGCGCGAGGTCGTGCGAGGCCGCCCGCAGCTGTCTCATTATTGGCTCTGTCTAACCGCCGACACGATCAACTAGCGGTCAATAAACGCGAGTGGATAGGGTGGGAGATAAACAAACTGCGAACTGTAACTGTTGCTGGACATAGGCGAGTTGACCATTAGACTGCTGTGCGGTCATCAATCAGGGCTACCCTGCAGCTCCTTATGACACCGCACAGACGAGAAAAATCTGTGATCGCCTGCCTCGGTAGGTGGGAGACCCCGACAAGAGTCGTGGTCGCAGTGCTAGTGCTTTTTGCCCTGAAGTTGACCGATCTGTCCAGTTTAGACCGTGTGCTCTCGCGCGAAGCGGAGACGAGGTTGTCCCGCATCCATGCTGCTTGGCATCCCGGTGGTTGGTGCTGGCATGATTGTCCCTCCGCTGCGGGACGGGACGCGGTTACAGTTGTTCTGATCGACGACAAAACTTTGAGCGGTCTCCACCAGTGGCCACCAAGCTTTAAGCACTATGCAGACATGGTCGATGCGATCGCCGCGCATCATCCTAGGCTCATTTTCCTTGATTTGTCGATTAGCTTGCGTGGCACCGGCTCTCAGGCTGCCGAAGATCTTGATCGGTTCGCCGAGGCTTTGTGGCGGGTCCGTAGCGATGGCATCACCGTCCTGATCGGCCAGATCGACGATGCATCGTCACAAACATACCTCCGTTGCCCAGACGGCACCGACCGCCTCGGCGGCAACACCGCACCTCGGCTGGCCTGTGCGGCTGACAAGGCCGTCCCGATACGATGGGAGGATGACGTCGGCCTGATCTGGTATCCCTTGCTTATCGGCAACGATGGGCCTCATCCTGATCTCTCCCCGGCGGCCACCATCGTTCAGACCATGGTGCCCGGCAGCAAATCGGAGCAGCTCTCTCAACCGCAATACGACATAATGCTGGCCTGGCCGCGCGGTGGGCGGCCCGGCACGCAAGGGCTGCCCGGCACGCAAGACTGTTGGAATTCCGAACCGCAAATTGGCCGCGGCCTTCTGGAGCGATCGCTGGACGCTCTGGCGTCCCTCTTCGGGAGCGAAGAAACCTGGCCGGACAAGTTATGCACCTATGTTCCAAGCCTCCTCATGTGGGAGGTTCTGAACGAACCCGCTGCAAACCCCGACCTACTCCTCAAGGATCGGGCGGTGATTGTCGGCGTGAGCTTCCGCGGCTCGCAGGATATGAGGCAGCCGCCTCAAGGTCCCGAAGTGTCAGGGGCGTTTTATCATGCGACGGCAGTCGAGAACCTGATCACGTTGGGCATCGACGGTGTGCCGCGCTACGAGCCTTATGAACCCGGAGCAAATACACCTGAAACACTGTTAGCCGTCTTCTTAATAGCTATCGTAACATTACGGGAACTGATTACGTCAGTTTTCTTGGTATTTATCCTAACGGTCCGCAACCGGATTGCGTCAGTGTTGCGCTTGAGTTGGTTTGCGCAGGTTGCGGTTGATCGCCGATTGCGGCGCTGCGGGCGATGGCTCGTCCTGCGGCTGACAGCAATGGTGGCCGCGATGGTTCTCGCGGTGCTCACCTTCGAGTGGTTCAGGCGCATGCCCAGCAGCAATGTCTTTGCAACGATCATCGTGGTGTTCGTGATCGAAACGATCGTGGAGCTTGTCGGCAAGGTCCACGAGTTTTTCATTCCTGAACCGCGGGAGCCTCACAAATGAGCCGAATCCTCAAGGGCTGCCTGGCTTTGTCGTTGGCCTTGGCGATTCCGGCTCACGGGGAAGCACAATCCGTTGAAGGAACGATTACTGGCTATACCAGGCCAACGATCGTGCTTCGCGAATCCATGGCGCAGCCGCCCATACGCCGTAACAGCAGCGAGTTGCCTCGACCGGCGCAGGTCACGGGCAGCGAAGGTGATTTCGTCCGGTTTTTCGATCCCGCTACCGGGCGTAGCTGGCTGGTCAGCCGGTTCGACGTTGTCATCGGTACGCCGTCCCGCTCGCAAAGCGCAATGCCGAGCAGACCGTGCTTGCAGTTCGGATCAATGGGGATGGGACGGCGATGCTGAGAACGATCTGCCGGCCCTTTCTCTTCATGCTGCCGCTCCTTGCCGCAGCGTGTTCCAACGACGCCGGGTCGGTGTCGAAAGGTCTCAACACGCGCTTCGTCGACTCCGAAGAAACGCGAAGGGCCGTAACGGAGCGTGCGGACACCAGCAATCGCAGCCGTGCCATGGGGGTCGTCTCGAACCTTGGCGGGAGCATGGAGACCACGCGCAACCAGCTCGGACCCGCGGTCATCGTGCTCGGCCGGATCTCGGTGCCCGAGGCGCAACGGTATGTCGAGGCCATTCGGGATCGGTTGCTGCCGCAATGGCCATACGACGCGATCGGTCGGCCAGCGGTGGAACTCACGGCCAATTCGGCCTACGGCGCCGAGGCCCTGGCCGACGACACGATCCAACTGCCGATCGGCGTCCTGCAGCAGGCAGAGTCGGAAGACGAAGTTGCCTTTGTCGTGGGACATGAACTCGGCCATCTGCTCATGCGTCACCAGGCGCGGCGCCAGGACCAGTTGAACCGAGCGGAAACCGGGGTGAAGATCGCCGGAGCGCTAGCCGCTACGGGCGCGGTTACGCAGCATGGCCGGACGCGCGCCGTAAGTCAGCATACAAAGAAGGTCATTGCCGGTGCGACGCTGGGCGGGCACATGGCTTTGGCCGAGGTGCTGACCACGCTGGTGGACCCTGGCTGGAGCCGCCGACAGGAGGAACAGGCCGACTTGATCGGCATTGATCTCATGACCGCCGCTGGCTACAATCCTCAGTACGCGGCCCAGGCTTTTAAAACGCTTGAAGCCCAGGAAGTAGATGGCAGGCAGCGACAGAATGCTGCTCGCCGTGACTTCGAGTTGCAGCGGGACAAGGCCGGCAACGTCCTGCTCGACAAATCCGCCATCTCGCTGGTCGGCAATTTGCTGAGTCCAGTCGGCGACGAGATACGGGACCTGCGCATCAACCACCCCGACACGCAATCGCGCGACACCGTGGCGGCGGATTATCGCGACCGCTTCTACGAGGCAAAGATGACGGCGCCATCAAAAACAGCGCCGCTGAAACGGCTCCGTGCAACACGAGACTTTCAAAACGCGACCAGTGCCGTCGAGGCGATGACAGCGGCCGGGAACGCGTTCGAGGCGGGTGAGTTCCAGCAGGCGGCAGAACGCGCGGAAGCAGCGCAACGCACCTTGCCGGGTTGGTGGGCGCCGTTTTTCGTGCAGGGCCTCGTCGCCATCCAAACAGGCCAGCAATCCGTCGGCCTCGCGCAGCTCAACCGCGCGACTGCGGCTAACGACGCGCCCTACCCCGTCTTCGAACGCACTGCCGCTGAGTATTTCGATAGCGGCGACACGGCTGGTGCGTTTCGCGTCCTTAATCGCGCCTCGCAACGCTTTGGTGGCCCGGATGTCACCTGGCTGGACCGCATCGCTCTTTACGAGAAAATGGGGGACCAAGCGGCGGCCGAAGGCGTGCGAAAGCAGTGTATCATGTCGTCTAATATTGGACTCCGAGAGGAGTGTGGCAAGACAACCTTCTCATCGATCATGAAGTAACACTTGCATCGCGCCATTCAGAAGAATGTTGCATAATTGCACGGTTTTGTTTCACAACAATTTACGTTGATTATATATAGTTGCGATGAAGCAAGGACATCCTTCAATGATCGAAGGCAGCGCGTTGGATGTCATGTGAACAATATCAGACCAGAGTCAAAGTGAACACCGCTGGCTTCATTCAGTGTCCCGCGACTGCCGAGAGGGTTACGCATGAAGGCTCGTGCCGGTTCTGCGTGGATGCTGACAGTTATCCGAGCCGTAGTTCAAGCATGTAGCTGTCCCTTCAAGCGGCTTTCTTCCGCCAAATGCGTATGCTGCAACTGGTCGGCAACGAAGTTTTGCAGCCCGGCATCGACCGGCGCCGGCTGGCTGAGCGCCTTCATCAACGCGCCCACCGCGCCGGGCTGCGCGCGCATGGCGGCGAGGTCGAGCATGGGGCGGGTGGCGACGGCGCGCACTTCCTGCAGGATCGCGTCCGGGGAACGGGCGAGGTCCGCATGGGCCGGGCAGTCGCCCCGCAGGGTGACGCGGACCGCGAGCATCCGCTCTTCGGCCTGCAGCACCGCCTGGTCGAGCGCCAGGCGCACCCGGTTCAGCGCCGCCTCCGTCCCCGCCGCGCCCGTCGCGTCCACGTCCAGGCGCAGCCAGCGCAGCACGTCCAGCGCCTGGTGCTCCAGCAGCACGCGGCGGCCATCGACCGTGACCAGCGTGGCGCCCTTGGAGCCTTCCTCCTTGACGTGGCGGCCCTGGATGTTGCCGGGGAACACGACCCAGGGGTCCTCCGACAGCACGCTGCGGGTGTGGACGTGGCCCAGCGCCCAGTAGTCATAGCCGCGCCGGGCGAGGTCGGCCACGCTGCACGGCGCGTAGTTGTCGTGCGCCGTCGAGCCACAGGCAGTGTGCAGCAGCCCGATGTTGAACAGGCCATCGACCGGCTCCGGGTAGGCGAGCGCCAGGTTGTCGGTGACGGCCGGGGTGGCGAAGCTTTGCCCGTGCACCGCGACCGGGACGTCGCGGAGCCGGCGGGTTTCCGGCCTGGCGGCGCGCAACATGCCGGGGATGCTGAGCTTCTTGGTCAAGACCTGCTCGGCGTCGTGGTTGCCGCTGATGGCGACGACCTCGATCCCCGCGCGGGTCAGCCGGGCGAGCTGCTGCGCCAGGAACTGCCCGGTGCGCCAGTCTTTCCAGTCCCCGTCATACAGGTCGCCCGCCAGCAGCACGAAGGCGACCTGGCGCTCCTCCGCCAGGGTGACGAGGTTGGCCAGGGCCTGGCGGCTCGCGTCGCGGATGCGCTCGGCGGGCGCCGCGGCGTCCAGGCCGCGGAGCGGGCTGTCGAGGTGCAGGTCGGCGGCGTGCAAGAAGGCGAAGCCCGGCATGGCGGGACCATAGCGGCTCTGCCGATTTGGACATGTTTGGAATCACTGCTTTTTGCAAGGGAGGGCTTAGCTGCGCTAACGCCTTGCCTGCTCCAAGGAGAACCGCTCCATGCCGATGAAAGACCCCCCGCACCCTGGCCGGATCGTCCGGCAGGACTGCCTTGAGCCTTTGGGCTTGAGCGTGACCGACGCTGCGAAGGCGCTTGGCGTGTCCCGCAATGCCTTGTCCGAGATCGTGAACGAGCGGCGCGGCATCTCCCCGGAGATGGCGATCCGGCTGGACAAGGCGTTCGGCGGCGGCGCTGACTCCTGGCACATGATGCAGGCCAGCTACGACATGGCGCAAGCCATGAAGCAGGCCGACCGGATCAAGGTGGAGCGGGTGCCGCAACCGGTCGTCTGACCGGAGCAGCCCCAAGGCCCGCGGGGTTGGCCGCCCCGGCTCAGTGCCCGCGCAGGATCTGGCTCAGGAACAGCTTGAGGCGCTCGGTCTGCGGGTTCTCGAACACCTCGTTCGGCGGCCCGGCCTCCACGATCTCGCCACGGTCCATGAACACCACGCGGTCGGCGACCTGGCGGGCGAAGCCCATCTCGTGCGTCACGCACACCATGGTCATGCCGTCATGGGCGAGGCCGATCATGGTGTCCAGCACCTCCTTGATCATCTCGGGGTCGAGCGCGCTGGTCGGCTCGTCGAACAGCATGATCTTCGGCTTCATGCACAAGGCGCGCGCGATGGCGACGCGCTGCTGCTGGCCGCCGGACAGCTGGCCCGGGTACTTCTTCGCCTGCTCCGGGATCTTCACCCGGCGCAGGTAGCTCATCGCCAGCTCCTCCGCCTCCGCCTTCGGCATCTTGCGCACCCAGATGGGCGCCAGCGTGCAGTTCTCCAGAATGGTCAGGTGCGGGAACAGGTTGAACGACTGGAACACCATGCCGACCTCGCGCCGGATGGTGTCGAGCGCGCGGGTGTCGTCGGTCAGCTCCGTGCCGTCCACCAGGATGCGGCCTTCCTGGTGGGATTCCAGGCGGTTGATGCAGCGGATCATGGTGGACTTGCCGGAGCCGGACGGGCCGCACACCACCACGCGCTCCTTTTGGCCGACGCTGATGCTCACGTCGCGCAGCACGTGCATGGCGCCGTACCATTTGTTCACGCGGTCCAGCAGGATCGCCGGCTGGGTGGTCGTCTCGGCGCGGGGTTCGGAGGAGCGCGGCGGGGCGATGGAGGCGGCTTGGCTCATGGGGGTTCCCTGTTGTTCGTGGCGTCGCTCCGCGGCGGCGCCCTGTTGCAGCGCAGCCGGCTCAGCGCCGGGCGGTCCGGCGGAACTCCTGCTCCAGCCCTCGGCTGTAGCGGGACATGACGTAGCAGAACGCGAAGTAGATGACGGCGAGCACGAGGTACAGCTCGGTGCTGTAGGCCTGCCAGACCGGGTCGGTGATCGCCACCTTGCCGGCGAGCAGCAGGTCGAAGATGCCGATGATGAGGACGAGCGAGGTGTCCTTGAAGAAGCCGATGAAGGTGTTGACCAAGGGCGGGATCACCAGGCGCAGCGCCTGCGGCAGCACGATCAGGCCGGTCTTCTTCCAGTAGGACAGGCCTAATGCGTCGGCGGCCTCGTACTGGCCCTTGGGCAGCGCCTGCAAACCGCCACGCACCACCTCGGCCAGGTAGGCGCCGGCGAACAGGATGATCGCGACCTGGGCGCGCAGCAGCTTGTCCGGGTTGAAGCCCTCCGGCATGAACAGCGGGAACATGACGCTGGCCATGAACAGCAGGGTGATGAGCGGCACGCCGCGGATCAGCTCGACATACAGCACGCACAGCATCCTGACCGCCGGCATCGCCGTGGAGCGGCGGCCGAGCGCCACCAGCACCGCGAGCGGGAAGGCGAAGGCCAGGCCGAAGGTCGAAAGGATCAGGGTGATCGGCAGGCCGCCCCAGCTGTCCTGCGGCACGAACTCAAGGCCCGCCACGCCGCCCCACATCAGCACGCCGATGGCGGTCAGCGCCACGATCCAGATCAGCAGCAGCTCCTTGCGCCAGAACCGGCGCATGGCGGAGATGGCATACAGGCCGATGAACAGGGCGATGACGATGGCCGGGCGCCACTGCTCCTCGTAGGTGTAGCGGCCGAACAGGATGAAGCGGTACTTGTCGCCGATCATCGCCCAGCAGGCGCCGACCCCCTTCGCGTCCCGGCAGGCCGAGGCGTCCGGCCCGGCCTCCGTCTGCGGCACCGACCACACCGCGTGCAGCACGGCCCAGTCGAAGAAGCCGATGGCCCAGCGGGCGATCAGGTAGATCAGCGCCAGGGTGACGGCGGTGGACAGCCAGCCGCTGAACAGGTTGGCCCGCGCCCACGCCACGGGGGCGAAGCGGCCGGCGGCCGGGCGGGCGCGTTCGGCGGCGATCGGGGCGGCGGGGATGCCGGCGATGGCGGGAACCGGGTCGTGGGCGGCTTCCCCGAGCGCCGCGGTGGTGCGGGTGGTGCTGTGCGACATGGCTTAACGCTCCACCAAGGCGATTCTGGCGTTGTACCAGTTCATCAGGAAACTGATGGACAGGCTGATGACGAGGTAGACGACCATGATCGCGGCGATGCCTTCGATGGCCTGGCCGGTCTGGTTCAGCGTCGTGCTGGCGATGGACACGACATCCTGGTAGCCGATGGCCACCGCGAGCGAGCTGTTCTTGGTCAGGTTCAGGTACTGGCTGGTCATCGGCGGGATGATGACGCGCAGCGCCTGGGGCAGCACGATCTTGCGCAGCACGGTGCCGGGGCGCAGCCCGATGGCACCGCCCGCTTCCCATTGGCCGGTCGGCACGGCGAGGATGCCGGAGCGGACGATCTCGGCGATGTAGGACGCGGTGTAAACGACGAGGCCCAGGGTCAGCGCGGCATACTCCGGGGTGACGGTCGCGCCGCCGGTGAAGTTGAAGCCGCGCAGCGCCGGCATCTCCACGGCGAAGGGCGCGCCGAGCGCCCCCCAGACCAGGAGGGGGAAGCCGACCAGGAAGCCGATTGCCACCGGCCAGACCTTGGGCCGCACGCCGGTCGTTTCCTGCAGGCGGGTTGCGGTGCGCGACCAGGCGACCGTGCCGATGATGCCCACCACGAAGGCGGCCAGCGCCCACCAGAAGGGGCCTTCCCATTCGACCACGGGGATCTTGATGCCGCGGTTGGACAGGAACACGCCCGCGACTGGGTGGAAGGAGTTGCGCGGCGCCGGCAGGCCTTGCAGCACCAGGTACCAGAACAGCAGCTGCAGCAGCAGCGGGACGTCGCGGATCACCTCGACGTACACCGCGGCGAGGCGGGAGATCAGCCAGTTCTTCGACAAGCGGGCGACGCCCAGCACCGTGCCCCAGACCGTCGCCAGCACGACGCCGACCACCGCGACCTTCAGCGTGTTGAGCAGGCCGATCAGCAGGGCGCGGCCATAGGTGTTGATCGCCGGGTCGTAGCCGATCAGCGACTCCCCGATGGGGATGCCGGCGGTGCGGCCGAGGAAGGCGAACCCGGTGGCGATGCGCCGGGCGGCGAGGTTGCGGCTGGTGTTCTGCACCAAGTACCAGACAACAGCCGCGACGGCGCCCAGGATCACCACCTGCCAGACGATGTTGCGGAAGCGCGGGTCGGACCAGCTCAGGCTCAGCCCTTTCTTGGGCGCGGCCCGCGCGGGCGAAAGGCGGGGATCGACGACGGCGCCGGACATGAGCGGTTTCCTTAAGGTCAAACCAGGGCGGTGCGGCCAAGGCTGGCAATGCGGTTGCCATGCAACTGGAGCCATGGAGGCATGTTGCAACGGCATGAGCCGCAATCTGCCCCGACACTCCCCGGGAGGGCAACGGTCCCCGCGAACCATTTTCGCGAAAAAGGGCCACCCCAAACAAGGGTGGCCCGGTTTTTAGGCAGCGCCGGCGTCTTTCTGGTGTTTTTCTGGGGCGATTCAGCGGATCGGCGGCGGGTAGTGCAGGCCGCCCTTGTTCCACAAGTTGTTGATCCCGCGCGGGTTGCCCAAGGGCGCCACGGTGCGGTCCCACATCTCGCCGTAGTTGCCGACGCCCCTGATGACGTTCACCGCCCACCGGTTATCGACGCCCAGCGCCTTGCCGAGGTCGCCCTCCGTGCCGACCAGGCGGCGGATGTCGGGGTTGGTGGACTTCAGCATCTCGTCGATGTTCTTGCTGGAAACGCCGCTTTCCTCGGCCTGGATCATCGCGAACAGGGTCCAGCGCACCAGGTCGAAGAACTTGTCGTCGCCCTTGCGGACCATCATGCCGAGCGGCTCCTTGCTGATGATCTCGGGCAGCAGCACGTGCTCTTCCGCCTTGGGTCCCTGCTGGAAGCGGAAGGAGGCAAGGCCTGAGGCGTCGGTCGAGTAGCTGTCGCAGCGGCCGGCCAGGTAGGTGTTCTGGATCTCGGCCAGGTCCTGGATCAGCACGGGGGTGAACTTCAGCTTGTTGAGGCGGAAGTAGTCGGCGATGGCAAGCTCGGTGCTGGTGCCGGGCTGCACGCAGATGGTGGCGCCGTCCAGGTCCTTCACGGACTTCACGCCGGCGGCGGACTTCACCAGAAAGCCGGTGCCGTCATAGAAGTTCACGCCTGCGAACAGCAGGCCGAGGTTGCCCTCGCGGCCCAGGGTCCAGGTGGTCGAGCGGACCAGCATGTCCAGCTCGCCGGACTGCAGCGCGGTGAAGCGGTTGGTGGTGGTGGTCGGCACGAAGCGCACCTTGTTCGCGTCGCCCAGGATGGCGGCGGCGACGGCGCGGCAGGTGTCGGCGTCGATCCCCTGGGTCACGCCCTTGCTGTCCGCGAGCGAGAACCCGGCGACGCCGGTGGACACGCCGCACACCAGCTGGCCGCGGGACTTGATGGTGTCGATGGTCGCCGACCCGCTGCCCTGCGCCGCCGCCGGCGGGGAGAAGGCCAGCCCGGCGCCGAGCAGCAGGGCGCCCAACAGGGTAATTCGTTTCATCTGGTAAAACTCCAACGGGTTCACGAGGACGCGCGCCCATGCGGGGCGGATCGTGCATGGCGGACCATCAATGGGCGGCGGCTTGATGCCCGGTCAACACAAACCGCTGCCGAGGCCGCGTTCGGTGCTGGCCGCGCGGGCAAACCAGGCCGGCCCGCCCGCGCGGTGAAACCGCTACTTGCTGGCGACCTGGCCGGATTGGCTCACGCTGACGCTCTGGGTGCTGCCGCCCTTGATGCACTGGCCGTACCAGCCGCCGTCCGCGCCCATGGACAGAGAGGACAGGTTGTTGCAGCCGTAGTCGAGCAGCATGGAGCGGGCGGCCGGCTCGGTGATGTGCTTGGCCTTGGTGGCGCTCGCGACGCCCTTCTCGTCCACCATGACCGGCACCGCCGCCCCGCCCTTGGTGCACTGGGCATACCAGGTGCCGCCTGGACCCGTCTGCATCGTGGAGATGTTGGTGCAGCCGAACTCCGTCATGGCGTAGCGGGCGCGGCCCTCGGTCACGTGCTGGACGCCCGTGGTTTGGGAAACCTTGCCGTCCTTGTCCATCTTGACGTTGATGGTGCTGCCGCTCTTGGTGCAGGTCCCGTGGTATGCGCCGTCCGGCGCGATAGCGACCGAGTGGACGGCGCTGCAGCCGAAGTCCGCCATGGCCGAGCGCGCGTGGCTGGCGGTCAGCGCCGGGGCGTTGCTTGGTTGGGCTTGGGCGAAGGCAAGGCCCGGGACGGCGGCCCCGAGCAGCAGCGCGGCGACGAGAATTCTCATGTTTGCTCTCCCTTTACAGCCCGGCGGTTCTGCCGGGGATGCGGGAACAATGCAGGGGGAGCGTTGCGAGTCAAGCAATGCTGAGATGTTTCCCGTCAAGTTGGACGCAAACCGAAAAAGCGAAGGCTTGGCGGCTTGCGCACGCCGCGCGTTGCACGACGCGGCGCCGCTTGAACCGTGCAAGCCTCCAACCCGGACGTTCCTGGGCAACCGCCTACTCGGCTGCTTGGGCGAACGGCATACCGGTCTCGATGGGCAGGTTCTCGTCGCGGCTCCACTCGTTCCAGGAGCCAAAGTACATCCGCACGTCGCGCACCCCGGCCTCCCGCAGCGCCACCAGCGTGTTGGATGCGCGGGCGCCCTTGAAGCAGTAGAGGTAAACGGGCGTGGACGGGGTGATGCCGACGGTGTGGGCCTCGGCCTTGATCTCGTCCGGGGCCTTGAACATCGGGCCGGCGGCGGTCGGCTTCATCAGGCGATACCATTCCAGCCAGCGCGCCCCGGGGATGCGGCCCTTGCGCGGGCAGAAGTCCGGGCCGTAGGGGGAGGAGCTGGTGCCGATCCACTCGTCCACGTCGCGCACGTCGAGCTTCACGATGGCGTCATTGTTGACCGCGGCCAGCATGGCGTCGCGGTCGATCATCATGCCGCTGCCGGCCTCGCTCAGCGGGAAGGTCTTGGCCGCGGGCTGGGCCGGGTCGGTGCTGACGGGCAGGCCGGCGGCGCGCCAGGCCTGCATCCCGCCGTGCAGCACGCGCGCCTTCTCGTAGCCGAGCCAGCTCAGCAGGAAGTAGCCGCGGCAGGACTGGCCGAAGCCGGAGTTCATGCTTTCCTCGTAGCACACCGCCGTTTCCGCGCCGGACAGCCCGGCGGCGCCAAAGGCGTCGGCGAACTTCTGCCGGAGCGTCGCCATGCCCTCGGGCGTCGACATCGCGAGATAGGTGAAGATCTCGTGCACGTTGACCGCGCCCGGGATGTGTCCGGCCGCAAAAGCGTCCGGCGAACGCGTGTCGATCACGACGACGCCCGGACCCATCATCCCCTGCAGTTCGGCCGGGGTCAGCAACACTTTGTCGGTCATGCTTGGAACTCCTGTTGCAAGGGCGGTCAGTGCAGCCGTTCAGGCGCCAGGCGAAGCTCGGGGCGGCTCAGTTCCCCGCGCAGGTGGCGGATGGACGGGGTGATGATCGCGACGAAGTGGCCTTCGCGGATGCGGCGGTTAACCGGCGATCCCAAAAGGTAGCCGCGGGCGCCGGCGTGCATCAGCGCGGCCTGCCCGGCTTCCAGCGTCAGCTCGCTGATGCGCAGGCGGGCCGTCAGCACGGCGCGCAGGTATTCCGGCGCCTGCTCCAACGGCGTCGCGGCGAGGTGGGCGATCTCCGCGCGCACGGCCAGGAGGTCGGCGGCGAAATCGTCGGCGCGGCGGGGCAGGTGCTGGTTGGTGTGGCCGTGCGTCACGTCGGCCTCCCGCATCAGGGCGATGCAGGCTTCCGTCACGCCGAGGCCCATGCCGGTCTGCAGCAGGATGAAGCCGGCCTTGATGCGGCGGATCATGTCGCCGAGCGGGTCGGCCAGCAGCATGTCGTCGGCGATGAAGGCGCGGCGGAACAGCACGCTGTAGGTGCCGGTGCCCTCCAGCGCCACGAAGTGGGCATTCTGCTTGAGATCAACGCCGGGCTGGCCGCAGCGGATCATCGCCATGACGCGATGGTCCGGGCGGTCGGCGTCCACGAACACGGTGCCGAACAGGTGGCCCGGGCCGAGGTTGCTGACCCAGGGAAGCACGCCGGACACCTCGTAGCCGCCGGGCACGCGGCGGCCGCGCAGCTTGAACGTTTCGAGGCCGGACAGCGACTTCATCGGGTTGGACAGGCCGGTGCCGCCCATGGCGGCGCCCACTGCCAGGCCGGGCTGCAATTCGTCGCGCAGCGCCGTGTTGTCCGACTGCTCCAAGTACCAGCCGGCGGCGTCCTGGCACCAAGTGCAGAAGGCGGTGGACATGCAGGTTTCGCCCACGGCCGCCATGGCGTCGATGGCGGCGGCGATGCTGGGACGCGGGGCATGGGCGGCAAGGTGATGGGCGAACAGCCCGGCGCCGCCCAAGGCGCGCATCGCCTCGGCGGGATACAGGCCGTCACCATCGATCTGCTTCACCAAGGGCGCTAGCTCCGCGTCGATGACGGCGCGGAGCGCGGCGTCGGACGGGAGCGCTGCCTGGGCGCCGGCTCGGACCGCGGTCTCGCTCATGGCAACGCTCCTTCCCGGTTCAAACGGACTTGACGTCGAGGCCGACCGGCTTGGTGAAGGTGTTGGCGACCGGCGACCACTTGGTGGCGTGGGCGATCAGGCCGTCGAGTTCTTCCTGCGGTGCGTCGGCTTCCAGGTGGACCTTCGCGCGCACCGCATCGAAGCCGACCGGCTTCGGCGAGGTGTCGCCGGTGCCCCACACGGCGGTGATGTTGATGTCGGCCTCAAGCTCGATCTCCAGCTTGCGCACGGTGATGCCGCGGGCCACCGCGTTGGCGTGGATGCCGACGGCGAGGCAGGAGCCGAGGGCGGCCAAGGACGCTTCCGACGGGTTCGGCGCGGTGTCGTCGCCGAGCAGGCCCGGCGGCTCGTCTACGATGTAGGGCGGCAGGTCGCGGATCATGTTGAGGTGGCGGAACCGGCCCTCCGCAATCGTGCGGCACTTCAGCGTTTTGATTGCGGTGGGGTCGGCACGGCCCTTGGCGATCAGGGTGTCGAGGCCGCCCTTGTCGATGGGCGCGAGGCAGCCCGTCATGGCGGTGGCTGGGGCGGTGGGCGGCATGGCCGGGGCCTTGGCGGTGGCACTCCTCCCTGAAAACTCCTTGTTGTGTCCCGGAACAGACCGGTCAGTCTTGACCAGGGCTGTGCAGGTTGCGTGCCAAGCACGGTTTGACCGGCACAGGCTTTGCGCTGACACTTCGGACCGCTTTGGCCAGGCCGGAACCAAAACGCAATGGTCAGTATGGAGGCAGCAAGTGCGTCATCATTGGTCATTTTGGAAGGATTGAGATGGGAGACGGGTCAACTGCCCAGGACGGAGGCAACGCCTTGGCGCCCAGCCCGCGCCGGGCACCCCCGCACGAGCGCATCGTCGAAGTGGCACGCGACCTGTTCTGCCGGGACGGCATCCACGCGACGGGGATCGACCGCATCTTGAGCGAGGCGGGCGCGTCGAAGATGACGCTGTATGGACGGTTCGGCTCCAAGGAGGCGCTGGTCCGGGAAGTGCTGACGCGGGAAGGCGCGGACTGGCGCGGCACGTTCTTTGCGCTGGTCGAGGCGGCCGGCCCTGACCCGGCTGACCAACTGCGGGCGACGGTCCCCGCGTTGCGCAGCTGGTTCGAGGGCGCGCGGTTCTACGGCTGCCCGTTCATGAACGCCGCGGCGGAGCACAGCAAGGGCCGCAGCGGCGGCGAGCCTTGGCTGCGCGACATGACGGCGCAGCACCACACCGCGATCATCGCGTTCCTGGCCGGGCTGGCGCGGGCCGCCGGGTATGCCGAGCCGCGGATGCTGGCCCGCCAGATCCTGCTGCTGCTGGACGGCGCCATCGCCGCGCTGATGGTGAGCGGCGACGACAGCGTGCTGGACGTGGCGGCGCGCAACCTGCAGGCGGTGCTGCGGTTGGACTGACGCCGGCTAAGCCCGGCGCAGCAGGAACAGCGCCTGCTCGCCGAACAGGTTGGCGAGGCCGGGGAAGCGGCGCCAGGGCGCCTGGTGGCCCTCGTTGTCCACCGCGAGCCAGCGTTCCACGGCATAGCCCTCCTGCGCACACAGCACGAAGAAGTCGCGGATGGTGCAGGGATGGATGTTCGGCGTCTCGTACCAGGGCCGGTCCCAGGTTGCCGTCATCGGCATCCGGCCGGACCGCACGAGCTGCCAGCGCACCCGCCAATGGCCGAAGTTTGGGAAGCTGACCAGCGCGCGGGTGCCGATGCGCAGCATCTGGCGCAGCACCTCCTGCGGACGCTCCACCGCCTGCAGCGTGCGGGACAGCACCACGTAGTCGAATAGCCCGTCCGGGTAGTGGGCGAGGTCGGTGTCGGCATCCCCGTGCATCACCGGCAGGCCGTGCGCCACGGCATGGGTGACTTCGGCCATGTCGATCTCGATGCCGCGGGCGTCGCAGCCGCGGGTGCGGAACAGGTACTCGATCAGCGTGCCGTCGCCGCTGCCGATGTCGAGCACGCGGGACGCCGGGGCGATCATCTCCGACATCAGGCGCAGGTCGAACCGCATCGTCGGTCTCGGCCGCTGCGCGGCGCGGGGACGGCCGGGCCGCTCAGGGGGCGGCAGCGGCGGCGGGTGCGGGCTCACAGCCCGGCGTGCTCCGCGCAGCCGGACAGGAAGCCGGACAGGGCGCGGTGGAAATCCGGCTCGTCCAGCAGAAAGGCGTCGTGGCCCTTGTCGCTGGCGATCTCGACGAAGCTCACGTTGGCGCCGGCGCGGTTCAGCGCGCGGGCGATGGCGCGGGACTGCGCGGTGGGGAACAGCCAGTCGCTGTCGAAGCTGACGATGCAGAACCGGGTGGCGGTGCCGCGGAACGCCCGGGCCAGGTCGCCGTCATGGTCGGCCGCGAGGTCGAAGTAGTCCATGGCGCGGGTGATGGTCAGGTAGCTGTTCGCGTCGAAGCGGTTGACGAACGTGCTGCCCTGGTGGCGCAGGTAGCTTTCCACCTCGAACATGTCGCCGAACAGGGAGCTCGTGCCGGTGGCGGGGATCTGCAGGCGGCGGCCGAACTTGCGGGTCAGGGCCTGCTCGCTGAGGTAGGTGATGTGCGCGGCCATGCGTGCCACCGCCAGGCCGCGGGCGGGGATCGTGCCATGACGCCAGTACTCGCCGCCCGCCCATTCGGGGTCGGCGAACACGGCCTGGCGCCCGACCTCGTGGAAGGCGATGTTCTGCGCGGAGTGGAAGGCGGCCGTCGCGACCGGGACGGCGGCGAACACCTGGTCGGGGAAGGTCGCGGCCCATTCGAGCACCTGCATCCCGCCCATGGAGCCGCCTACCGCCGCGAACAGGCAGGACACGCCCAGGCGGTCGATCAGCAGGCGCTGGGCGCGCACCATGTCGCGGATGGTGATGGGCGGGAAGTCCGTGCCCCAGGGCGGCGCGTCCGGCCCGTCGTCGCGCGGGCTGCGCGGCCCGGTGCTGCCCATGCAGCCGCCCAGCACGTTGGCGCAGATGACGAAGAAGCGGTCGGTGTCGATGGGACGGCCCGGCCCCACGACCTCCTTCCACCAGCCGGGCTTGCCGGTCCCGGGATGCGGCTCCGCCACATACTGGTCGCCGGTCAGGGCGTGGCAAACCAGGATGGCGTTCGACCGCGCGGGGTTCAGCGTGCCGTAGGTGCGGTAGGCAACGGTGACGGAGGGCAGCGCCACGCCGCAATCAAGCATGAAGCCGCCGTCGAAGGTCGCGGATTGATGGGTGTCGCGGGACGGGATGTCCAGATGATCCATGATCACGGCTGCATAGGCCGCATGTACTTGGCGGGCAACCTCGGCCTGCGTGTTCGTGACGCGCGGCCTTGCCATGGACGGCTTGCAGGATGTAACGCTTCCGCCATTTATTTCTCATCCCGGAAAGTTTCAGCGACTGTGATGTCCAGTCCCCCCCAAACGCCGCCGGCCGCGCCGGCCAAGGTGCCCGACCTCTCGTCGCTGCGGGCTGAGCTGGACCGGCTGGACGACACGCTGCACAACACGCTGATGCGCCGGGCACAGGTGGTGAAGCAGGTGGCGGCGCTGCGGGTGAAAGGCCCCGTGCCGCTGCGGCCGGGGCGGGAGGCCGCCATCATCCGGCGGCTGCTGGCCCGGCATGATGGCGGGCTGCCAGCCTTTGGCATCGTGCGTATCTGGCGCGAGCTGCTCGGCACCACGACGGCGCAGCAGCACCCTTTGGTGGTCAGCGTGTGCGAGGCTGGGGGCGACCCGGCCTACCTGGCCCTGGCGCGGGAGCATTTCGGCGCGCTGACCCCGATGCGCCCGCACCGCAGCCCGGCCGAGGCGATGGACGAGGTGCATGCCGGGCGGGCGACCGTGGCCGTGCTGCCGATGCCGGAAGAGGGCGAGGCACCGTCCGATGCGTGGTGGACCGCGCTGCTGCACCCCGGCCCACGGCTGCACGTCGTTGCCCGGCTGCCGTTCTGGGCGCCGCGCCCGGAAGGGACTCCCGCTGTGCAAGGATTGGTGGTCAGCGCCGCGGCGCCGGACCCGAGTGGCCAGGACCGCTCGCTGCTGGGGCTGGAGTTGGCGGATGCTGACCGTACGCGGCTGAGCATCGGCATGGCGGGTGCCGGGTTCCGCGCCGGTCCGGTGATCATGCGGCAGGGCGTTGACGGTTCGGCGGCCTCCGCGCTGGCGGAGGTCGAGGGGTTCGTTGGTGATGACGACCCGCGGCTTGCGGCGCTGCGGGGCATGGGGTGCCAGCCCAGGGTGCTGGGCGCCTATGCCGTGCCGGTGGGAGGAGACGCCTGATGGGTCCGCAGCCGCGTGAGGGCATCCTCGGCATCGCGCCGTATGTGGGCGGCGAGAGCAAGGTGGCCGGACAGAACCGGACGACCATCCTTTCCTACAATGAGGGCGCGTTCGGCGCGCCGCCCGGCGCCCGTGCGGCCTATGCCGCCGTGGCGGGGGAGCTGCACCGCTATCCCGATGGCGGCGCGGAGGAGCTGCGCCGGGCCATTGGCGCGCGGTTTGGGCTTGATCCCGCGCAGATCGTCTGCGGCGCCGGGTCGGATGACCTGATCTATCAGCTTTGCTTGGCTTACGGCGGCCCGGGCACCGAGCTGATCATGAGCCGCCACGGGTTCAGCGTTTACGAGATCGCCGGAACTTATGCTGGCTGCCGGGTGGTCAAGACGCCGGAGCGGCAGTTGACGGCCGACGTGGACGCGATGCTGGCGGCGGTGTCGGCGGCCACGCGGCTGGTGTTCCTAGCCAACCCGAACAACCCGACCGGCAGCCTGCTGCCGCAAGGGGAGGTCGAGCGGCTGCGGGCCGGGCTGCCGCCCGATATGCTGCTGGTGCTGGACGCCGCTTATGCCGAGTACGTGGACAGGCCCGACTTCGACGCGGGCGCGCGTTTGGTGGATGCGGGCGACAACACGGTGATGACGCGCACCTTCAGCAAGATCTTCGGCCTGGGCGGCCTGCGTTTGGGCTGGTGCTACGCGCCGCCCGGGATCGTCGATGTGCTGAACCGGGTACGCAGCCCGTTCAACGTGAGCCTGGCGGCGCAGGCGGCGGGGATCGCGGCCTTGGCCGAACCCGGCTGGGTCGAGGCGAGCCGCGCCCACAACACCCGCACCCGCGGCTGGCTCGCGGTGGAGTTGGAGCGGATCGGGGTCCGAGTTTGGCCGAGCGAGGGCAATTTCCTCCTGGCCGACTTCGGCGCGCCCGAGAAGGCCAGTGCTGCCCATGCTGCGTTGAAGGTGCGCGGGGTGATCGTGCGCATGGTGGCGGGCTACGGCCTGCCGCAGTGCTTGCGGATCACCATCGGCACGGCCGAGGATTGCGCCGCCGTGGCCGACATACTTTCGGAGTTCATGGCGGCGCAGACGGCGCATGTTTGAGCACGGACGGGTGCGGCAAGGCCCGGTGTTCCAGCGTCTCACGCTGATCGGCGCCGGCCTGATCGGCAGCTCCGTCGCGCGGGTGGCACGGGAGCGGCGGGATTTGGCGGCGGAGGTGGTCGTGACCGACCGCAGCGCCGCGGTGCTGGACCGGGTTGCGGCACTGGGCTTTGCCGACCGGATCGAGCCTGACGCGGCGCGCGCCGTGGCCGGGGCGGACTGCGTGGTGCTGTGCGCGCCGGTTGGCGCTTATGCCGCGATTGCCGCGGTCATTGCGCCGCACCTAGTGCCGGGCACCATCGTCACGGACGTGGGAAGCACCAAGGTGTCGGTTATCCGCGACGTGGGGCCGCTGTTGCCGGCGGACGTGCACTTCGTGCCGGCGCACCCATTGGCGGGAACCGAGTATTCCGGGCCGGATGCAGGGTTCAGCACGCTGTTCGAGGGCCGTTGGTGCCTGCTCACGCCGCCTGACGGCACCAGCCCGGCGGCAACCGAGCGGGTGGCCGAGTTCTGGCGCCGGGCCGGCAGCATGGTTGAGCCGATGGAGCCGGTGCACCATGACCGCGTGATGGCCATCGTGAGCCATCTGCCGCACCTGATTGCATTCACCATCTGCAGCACCGCGGACGATCTGGCGACGCAAGGGGAGAGCGTGGCGGCCAGCCGGTCGGAGGTGCTGAAGTTTGCGGCGTCCGGGTTCCGCGATTTCACCCGCATTGCGTCGAGCGATCCCGTGATGTGGCGCGACGTATTCCTAAACAACCGGGAAGCGTTGCTGGAGATGCTGGCGCGTTTCACCGAGGACACGCAGGCGATGGCCCGGGCCGTCCGGTGGGGCGATGCGGCCTACATCGAGGACCGTATCGGCCGCGGGCGCCAAATCCGGCGCGGGCTGATCGAGGCGAAGCAGGCGTGACGGCCTCGAGCGAAGTGGTCGTGACTGCTGGGCTTGAGTCGCTTTGGGATTGGCGGCGCCGGATTGCCGGGCTTTACGCGGCCATTCGGGCCGAGCCGGACCCGCAACGTGCTTGGATGCACTGGCGGACCGTGCGGGACGAGATGTTTCGGAACCACCCGCAAAGCCCAATTGAGCCAGGATGCAGGTTCGAGGGCCTGAGCCTGTTTCCGTACGACCCTGCCCTGGTGTTTCACGTGAAACACTCGGCGATCACCGACGCTTCTGTGGAGACGTTCCAAGCTGGTGCTGATGGGCAGGTCAACATGCAGCCCTTCGCGCGCACCCAAGGTCTGCAATCCAAGCTGGGCGGCGAACTCACCCTGTATTGGCTGTTGGGTTACGGCGGCGGCGTGTTCCTGCCCTTCGCGGATGCGACCAGCGGTCGGGAAACCTATGGCACCGGGCGCTATTTGCTCGACACCATCAAGGGAGCCGACCTCGGCAACACGCCAGACGGCCTGACGGTGCTGGACTTCAACTTCGCTTACAATCCGTCTTGCGCCTACTCGCCACGCTACGTCTGCCCGCTCGCGCCGCCGCGGAACCGCTTGCCGATGCCGGTCAGGGCAGGAGAGCGTGCCCCGGCGTGAGCCGCGTGCGCCGTAGGAAGCGCCAGGTCAGCAACGTCGCCACGGCAATCAGCCCTGCGGCCAAGCCCCACCAAGCCCCTTCCACGCCCCAGCCGGCGCGCAGCGTCAGAAACCAGGCCGCCGGAAAGCCGACGCCCCAGTAAGCCGTGGCCGCGAGAACAAACGGCACGCGCGTGTCTCCCAGCCCGCGCAACGCACCGCCCGCGACACACTGCACACCGTCCGCCACTTGGAACACCACCACGACGCTCAGCAACCCGGTCGCGAGGGCGAACGCCTCGGCGCTGCCCGGCGCTGCCGGGTCAAGGTAAAGACCGACCACGGCGCCCGGTGCCGCAAGCAGCAGCAACGCCGCAAGACCCTCGAACACGGCGCCCAGGCCGATGGCGACCAGCCCGGCCCGGCGCGCGCCGGGTTTGTCGCCCGCGCCAACGCAATGGCCGACCCGGACGTTCGCCGCCTGGGCAATCGCGAGCGGCACCATGAAGGCGACGGACAGGATGTTCAGCGCGACCTGCTGCGCTGCCAGCGGCACCGAACCCAATCGCCCAATCAACAGCGCAACGGCGAGGAACAGCCCGGTTTCCACGGCAAACGTCGCGCTGACGGGAACGCCGAGCCGCAGCATGGCGCCAAGCTGCGAGAGACGAGGGCGTCGCCACGCGACGAAGCGCCGTAACCCCGGGCGGCCATGCAGCAAGAGCAACAAGGCAGCGGCCCCCGCCGTCATCGACAACACCGTGGCCAGCGCCGGCCCGCGTAACCCCAGTGCGGGCAAGCCCCAGGCACCATGAACGAACCCGTAGCAGAGCGCCCCGTTGACCGCGGCCGACGCAAGGGCCACCCACAGCACTATCCCGCCCCGGTCAATGGCCGGCAGGAAAGCGCGCATCAGGCCCATGCCCAGCAACGCGCCGGGCGGCGCCCAACGGAGGGTGCCCACGAATACGCCGGCGTCGTGCGCCAGGGCCGCCGGTTCGCCCGCTGCCAGCAACAGCGGCTCAGCCGCGCTAAACAACGCGAAGCCGGGCACGAGGAGCAGCAGCGCCAGCAGCACGCCGGTCCAGTATAGGCCGGGCACTTGCGCGTCGCGCCCGGCCCCGCGCGCCTGGGCAACCAAAACGGCCAGCGCCGTCATCACGCCCTGCAGCACGACGCAGACCGTGATGAACAGGCTCTCGCCGAGGCCGCCCGCGGCCAGCGCGTCGCCCCCCAAGCTGCCCAGCATCACGGCGTCGGTGATGCCCATCGCCATCTGCGCCAGTTGCGCCACGGCCAGCGGGCTGGCCAGGCGCATCGTGTCGGCCGCATGGTGGGCGAGGCTGGCGGCGCGTCCGCGCGGCAAAAGGCCGGTGCCGTCCAAAACAGGTTTCCTTTAAAGGATCAGCCCGGCACAGAAAAAGCAGGGCCTCGTGGGAATGCTGCCCCGTCTTTACCAGAACAGCGTTCCCGGCCCACCCTTGAACGGTCCAACCAACTCCGACGTGATCCAGCCGCCGTAGAAGCCGCCCTCTTGCGGAGTCACGCGCTCATCATCGACGAAGCAGGCGTCCATGGCCCCGGCATAAACGGCCACATGGTCACGGATCGGCAGAAAGCCCGGCGAAGGGTCCGGGTAGCCCCAGGCGGCATCCATGGCGACACGTCCGCCAGCTTTGATGCTGTAGTAGCGCGCCGCCCCCTTCCACTCGCAGAAGCTGGTCCGCGCCGTCTGCACCAGCACGCCGGGGGCAAACGCGGTGATCGGCATGTAAAACCCTGGAGGGTGATACGTTTCCAGCACCCGCCACGCCGCGGCGGTGTCGAGAATGGTCTGGCCGCCGAACACGATCCGCACTCGGCGGCGCGCGGGCTCCAACCGCGGCGGACGTGGATACTCGGCGACAACTTCCCTGGCGTGCTGCAACGGTGGTCTCTCATCCGGTGGACACGGGATATTGCGCGGATGCCGGCGGTTGCTAAGGGCGGCAGAACCAAATCAAGCGGGATGAACCAGCGACGCGGGCGTCATCAGGGGAGCACGACGCCCTCCGGCAACCGGCCGCGCAGCATTTTGGCGAACTCAAGGAACTCCGCGCCGCGCGGGTCGGTACGCCGCCAGG
>CALMAB010000569.1 GCA_937858325.1 uncultured Acetobacteraceae bacterium | reverse complement strand
GCGGGAAGCGGCGCCGGGGCGGGCAGGGCCGCGACCGCGCCGGCCTGCGCGTCCACGACGCTTGCCAGGAACCGAAGGTAGTCCCCGAGCAGGTGCCCCTCCGCCAAGGCACGCAGCCGCGCCGCCCGCCCGGCGAACAAGGTCGCGGGATCGGGCAAGCGCACAAAGGGCGCCTCCGCCACCCCGCCGACCCGCGACGGGTCGGGTTGTACGCTGTTGAAGCCCGCCCCGCCCCCCGGGCCGGGCGGTTCGCGACGGTTGCGCGCCATTCAGCGTTCAGCCGTGGCCCACGTCGCGGTGCACGTCCCCGCGCAGGGTGGCCTGCTTGAACCACTTGCGGTGGTGCCGCCGCGCCCACCCGCCGGTCACGCTGCCGCGGATCATCGCCCGGCTGGTGCCGCGTATCCACAGCCCGGCGTAGATGTGCACCAGGATGATCGCCATCGCGGCGATGGCCGCCAGGGAATGCGTCAGCAGCGCGTAACGCTTCTGCTCGATGCCGGTGTAGGCGAAGAAGTACTGGTCCCAGATCACCAGGCCGCTGAAGAACATGACCAGGATCAGCGCCGTCTGCGACCAGAACACGCCCTTCTGCCCGGCGTTGTACTTGCCGATGGCCGGCAGGCGGTCATGCCGGTTGCGCACGATGTCGCCGATGTGGATCATCCAGGTGATGTCGTCCCGGCTCGGCATGTTCAGCCGCCAGAACCGCACGAACAGCACCGCGAAGCTGAGCATCAGCGCCACGCCGAACCACGGGTGCACGGCACGGGTGGATTGCCCGCCGCCGAACAGCCCCGTCAAGAAGAACAAGTATGGCGAGAACAGCGCCAGCCCGCTCAGCCCCAGCAGGGTGAACAGCAGGGCCGTGATCCAATGGTTGACCCGCTGCACCCCGGTGTAGCGGGACACGACGACCTCCCCGTCGGTGTCCGCGACGCTTGCTTGCCGCTCGGGCGCTATAGCGCTCACTTGATGTGGCCCTCCGCCTCGTGCGCGGCTTCCTGCTCCTCCGACTTCGGCACCTCGTCCGGCCCCGCCGTGATGTAGTGGAGGAACCCGCCGATGGCGGCGAAGGCCAGGGACGCGAGGCCGACCACCTTGAACCCGCCCTTCCAGAAGTTCACCAGCGGCGAGATGCGCGGGTTGTTCGGCAGGTTGGCGTAGATTTCCGGCTTGTCCGCGTGGTGCAGCACGTACATGACGTGCGTGCCGCCCACGCCGAGCGGGTTGTACAGCCCAGCCTTGTCGAACCCGCGGCTTTGCAGGTCCACCACGCGGTGGTCCGCCTGCTCGATCATCGCCTCCTTGGTGCCGAACATGATGGCGCCGGTCGGGCAGGCCTTGGCGCAGGCCGGCGCCTGGCCGACGGCCACGCGGTCCGAGCACAGGGTACACTTGTAGGCCTTGCGGTCCTCCTGCGACACGCGAGGGATGTTGAACGGGCATCCCTTGATGCAGTAGCCGCAGCCGATGCAGTTCTCCTCGACGAAATCGACGATGCCGTTGGCGTATTGCACGATGGCACCGGGCGACGGACATGCCTTGAGGCAGCCCGGGTCCGTACAGTGCATGCAGCCGTCCTTGCGGATCAGGAACTCAAGCTCGCCCCCGGTCTGCTCGTACTCGGTGAACCGCATCAGGGTCCAGGTCTTGGCCGACAGGTCGTGCGGGTTGTCGTAAACGCCGGTGTTCTCGCCGATGCCGTCCCGGATGTCGTTCCATTCCTGGCACGCCACCTGGCACGCCTTGCAGCCGATGCAGCGCGACACGTCGATGAGCTTCGCCACCTCCGTCTTGCTGCGCACGGTGGGCGGCTGGTCGGTGGAGGCGGAGCGCTGGACGATGTCCAGCGAGGTGTAGTCTGCCATGCTCCCCTCCTTATGCTACCGGGACCGCGGGCGGTGTGGTGCGTTCCAGGTTGACCAGCCAGGCCTTGAACTCCGGCGTTTCGATGTTGGCGTCCCCCACCACCGGCGTCAGCGAGTTCGGGCCGAAGCCCGGCTTGGTCGAGCCGGTGAAGCCGAAATGGTGCGGGATGCCGACGACATGAACCGCCTTGCCATCGCACATCAGAGGCTTGATGCGCTTGGTCACCACCGCCTTCGCCTTGATGGAGCCGCGCGGGCTCCACACCCGCACCCAATCGCCGCGGCTGACGCCCTTCTCCGCCGCCAGTTGCTCGGAGATTTCCACGAAGAACTCCGGCTGCAGGATGGCATTGACCCGGGCGTGCTTGGTCCAGAAGTGGAAGTGCTCGGTCAAGCGGTAGGAGGTCGCGGCGTAGGGGTAGTCTTTGGGGTCGCCGAGCTGCGCCAGGTCCCGCTTGAAGATGCGGGACGCCGGGTTGCCGCGGATCTTCGGCGCCGTGAGGTTGGCCTGCGGCGACTCGAACGGCTCGTAGTGCGCGGGGAACGGGCCGTCGCGCATCAGGCCGCGCACGAACAGCCGGGCCACGCCTTCCGGGTTCATGATGAATGGGCCGACGTTCTTCTCCGGCGCCACGGTGGGGCCGTAGTCCGGCACGTCGAAGCCAACCCAGCGGCTGCCGTTCCATTCCATGAGCTTCTTGCGCTCCGCCCAAGGTTTGCCCTGCGGGTCGCACGAGGCGCGGTTGTACAGGATGCGGCGGTTGGACGGCCAGGCCCAGGCCCAGTTCGGCGCGATGCCGCGGTCCCCGGGGTCGGTGTTGTCCCGCCGGGCCATCTGGTTGCCCTTTTCCGTGAAGCACCCGGAGTACACCCAGCAGCCGCAGGCGGTGGTCCCGTCATCGGTGAGCTGCGCGAAGCCGTCCACCTGCTTGCCGGCCGGGATCACCGCGCCGCTCGCGTCTTTGATGTCCGCCAGCGTGTAGCCGTTGATCTCCCGCGCCAACTCGTCCGGGCGCGGGGCGTCCTCGATCTCATAGGGCCAGTTCACGTTGAGGATCGGGTCGGGGAACGCGCCGCCTTCCTTCTCGTACAGCGCCTTGATGCGGAGGTGGAGCGACGCCATGATGTCGATGTCCGATCGCGCCTCCGCCGGCGCTTCCTGCGCCGCCCAGTGCCATTGCAGCCAGCGGCTGGAGTTGCTGAGCGAGCCCTCGTCCTCCGCGAAGCAGGTCGTCGGCAGCTCGAACACCTCGGTCTGGATGGCCTTGGGGTCCACGTCGTTGTACTCGCCGTGGTTTTGCCAGAACCGCGCCGTCTCGGTCTGCAAGGGGTCCATCACGACGATGAACTTCATCTTGCCGAACGCTTCCGCCATCTTGGCGCGGTTCGGGAACGACATCAGCGGGTTGAAGCCCTGGATGACGTAGCCGGTGATCTTGCCGTCCTGCGCCATCTCGAACGCGCGCAGCACGTCGTAGGCCAGCACGTCCAGCTTGGGCAGGTAGTCGTAGGCCCAGTCGTTCTCCTTGGTCGCGGCCTTGCCGTAGAACGCCTTTTGAAAGGACACGAAGAACTTGCCGTAGTTCTGCCAGTAGCTGGTCTGGCCGGGCCGCAGCGGCTTGAAGTGCTTGGTGCTCATGTAGTCGGCAAGCGTGACCTCCCGCTCCTGCGGCAGGGTCATGTAGCCCGGCAGCAGGTTGCTCATCAGCCCCAGGTCGGTCAGGCCCTGGATGTTGGAATGCCCGCGCAGCGCGTTCATCCCCCCGCCCAGCATCCCGATGTTGCCCAGCAGCATCTGCACGATGGTCATCGCGCGGATGTTCTGCGACCCTTTGCTGTGGTGGGTCCAGCCGAGCGCGTACAAGGACGACATGGTGCGGTCCGGCACGCTGGTGGTCGCGATCAGCTCGCAGATCTGGAGGAACTTCTCCTTGGGCGA
Source organism: uncultured Acetobacteraceae bacterium (assembly GCA_937858325.1). Taxonomy (GTDB): domain Bacteria; phylum Pseudomonadota; class Alphaproteobacteria; order Acetobacterales; family Acetobacteraceae; genus CAHJXG01. The sequence goes on along the minus strand of CALMAB010000569.1, from coordinate 1,493 downwards.
GCCGCAGATGCGCTCCACCAGCTCGGGCGTGTACTGGGCGACGTGCTGCTTCAAGAGCTGCATGACGCAGCGCGGGTGCTGCAGCGTCGGGTCCACGACGGCATAGCCGTCCGGGCCGATCTCATACTCCCAGGTCGCCTTGTCGTAGTCCCGCTTCCCTTCGTCGTAGCCGGTGAACAGCCCGTCCTGGAAGCCGAAGCCTTCCTTCACGATGAAGCCGCAGTTCGTGTAGGCGTTCACGTACTCATGCTGCAGCTTGTCATGGTCGAGCAGGTACTTCGTCACCGCGTTCAGGAACGCGATGTCCGTGCCCGGCCGGATCGGGCAGTAGATGTCGGCGACGGAGGCGGTGCGGGTGAAGCGCGGGTCGATGACCACGAGCTTGGCGTTGTTCTTGACCTTGGCCTCGATCACCCACTTGAAGCCGCACGGATGCGCCTCGGCCGAGTTGCCGCCCATCACCACGATCACGTCCGCATGCTTGATGTCCGCCCAATGGTTGGTCATCGCGCCGCGGCCGAATGCTGGAGCCAAACTGGCTACCGAAGGACCGTGTCAGACTCTGGCTTGGTTATCGAAGGTGACGGCACCCATGCTGCGGACGACCTTGTAGGTCAGGTACGCCGTCTCGTTGGTGGTGGCCGACGCGCCCAGGAAGCCGGTGCTGATCCAGCGGTTCACCGTCACGTCGCCGGACTTGGCGACGAAGTTCTTGTCGCGGTCGTCCTTGAGCAGCCGGGCGATGCGGTCCAGCGCGAAATCCCAGGACACGCGCTTCATCTCCGTGCTGCCCGGCGCGCGGTACATCGGATACTTGGTGCGCGTTTCCGAGTGCACGAAGTCCAGCAGGCCCGCGCCCTTGGGACAAAGCGTGCCGCGGTTCACGGGGTGGTCCGGATCGCCCTCGATGTGCAGCACGGAGGCGCGGGCGTTCTTGGACTTGTCGCCCAGGCTATACATGATGACGCCGCAGGCCACGGAGCAGTACGGGCAGGTGTTCCGGGTTTCCCGGGTCTGCGCCAGCTTGTAGGCCCGCACGGAGGCGGCCATGGCCGGTTCCAGCGCCGCGAAGCCGAGCGAGCCGAGCGACGATACCGCCACCCCCGCGCCGATCCCTTTCATCAACGTCCGGCGCGAAATCTGCATCGTCATGCGCTTCTGCTCCTGTGAACTCTTTGTGTTCCCTATCCTTTTATGGTTCTTTCCCCCGGCGTCAAGGCTGGGACGTCAAGGCGGGGGCTTCAAGGCTTGCGCCCGGCGCCGCTGTCCGGCGTGCCGGGTCCGTGCGCGTCGGTCGCGGCGGGGGTGCCGGGGTCGTCGCCGGGGGACAGCTTCTTGCCCTGGTCCGGGGCGGGCATGCTGTTGGCGGCGTCGCGGCCGTTGGCGGCGGTCTGGTTGTTCTTGTCCGCCGGCGCCTGGTCGCGGGTTTGCCGCGCCCAGGCCCCGCCGTCCGGCCCGGTGCGCCCCTTGTCTCCCATCACGACGGCGCCCAT
>CALMAB010000568.1 GCA_937858325.1 uncultured Acetobacteraceae bacterium | reverse complement strand
GGGGCGGGCTGGTGGGCACCGGCCGGGACTACATGCGGTTCTGCCGCATGATGCTGAACCGCGGCACGCTGGACGGGGAGCGCCTGCTGGGCCGCAAGACCGTGGAGCTGATGACGGCGAACCACCTGGGCGGCGACATGGCCAGCATGGGCCAGGCGCGCTTCAGTGAAAGCAACTACGAGGGCATCGGCTTCGGCCTGGGCTTCTCCGTCATGCTCGACCCGGCGCGCGCGCAGATCCTGGGGTCGCCCGGCGAATACGCCTGGGGCGGGGCGGCCAGCACCGCGTTCTGGATCGACCCGGCCGAGGACATGGCCGTGGTCATGATGACCCAGCTCACTCCCTCCTCCACCTATCCGATCCGCCGGGAGCTGCGCGTGCTGACGTATCAGGCGCTCGTGGACTGATCGACCAGGCCGATCTCCGGGTTGGCTTCCGGCGTCGCCGTGCCGCGATAGCGGTCCAGCACCTCTCGCGGGTCCCCGTCGGCCATGATCCGGCCCTGGTCCAGCCAGATCACCCGGGTGCTCCAATCGAGCATCACCGGGACGGAGTGCGACGACAGCACCAGGATTTCGGCGCCGCGCACCATGTCCTCCAGGCGGCTACGCGCCCGCTCCATGAAGGCCGCGTCGCCGGCCAGGAACCATTCGTCCATCAGCAGCACCTGCGGCCGGATGGCGGTGGCGAGCGCGAAGCCCAGCCGGATCACCATGCCGGAACTGTAGAAGCGCACCGGCAGGTCAAGGAACTCCGCCAGCTCGGCGAACTCCTGCACGTCCTCCTCCAAGCGCCGGATCGCCGGGCGAGGCAGGCCGCTGTAAAGTCCGCGCAGCGCGATGTTCTCGCGCCCGGTCAGCTCAGGGTTCATCCCGAGGTTGGCATCGAGCAGGGCGCCGATGTTGCCCCGGACGTGCACGGAGCCGACCACAGGCTCGTAGATGCCGGCGAGGGTGCGCAGCAGCGTGGTCTTGCCCGCCCCATTGCCGCCGATCAGGCCGAGCCGATCCCCGCTGCGCAGATGCAGCGACACTTGGCGCAGCGCCTGCACCACGATCCGGTGCCGCCCGTCTTCCTGTAGGCGCCGGCTTGCCGCGGCGAACATCGTCCGCTTCAGGCTCCGGCTGTTGCCGTGGTAGATCGGAAAGCTGACGTCCACGCCGTCCACATCGATGGCCGCCATGCTCGTCAAACCCAGAACGCCAGTCGGCCGCGCACGCGCGCGAACAGCAGCCACGCCGCGCCGCAGAGCAGGGCGCTGTAGCCCAGGGCGGACAGCCAGACCTGCCAATCCGCCGCCTCGCCCAGCAGCGGCGCCCGCACGATCTCAAGCAGGGTATAGAACGGGTTGAGCGGCAGCAGCGCCGCCTGCGTTCCTTTCAGCAGCTCGGGCTTCCAGATGATCGGGCTGATGAAGAACGCGATCTGCATGACGCTGCCGACGATGGGCGGGATGTCGCGGAACCGGGCGCACACCGCGCCCAGCAGCAAGCACGCGGCCATGCCGTCCACCACCCACAGCAGGAGACCTGGCGTCGCGGCCCACGCGGACAGGCCCGGCCACACGTTGAAGGCGGCATACACCACCAGGATCACCGGGACGTTGTGCGCCAGCACCAGCAGGTTCCGGGTGATGACCCGGATGGCATACAGCGTGAACGGCATGCGCTGGGAGCGGATCATGCCTTCCGCCTGCTGGAAGCTGCCGCAAGCGTCGGTGACCACGCTGCCCAGCACGTTCCACAGCACCAGCGACAGCGCCAGGAACGGCAGGTAGTCGTGCAGCTCCATCTTGAACAGCTGCGAATACAGCACGCCGAGCGCGCCGATCATCACGCCCGTGGACAGCGTCAGCCAGAACGGGCCGAGCACCGACCCGCGGTAGCGCAGGCGGATATCGAACCAACCGAGCGTCGTCCCGAGTCGCCACAGCGCGAGGCCGTTGCGCACATCCTGCACGGCAAGCCGCTGCCGCGCCCCGGTCGAGTGGTCTGAGTGCAGCACGAGGTTGGCAGTGCCGCGAGGGTCCAGGGTTGCGCTCACCGGCGCGCGATAGCCGATCCGGCACGGCACTGCAACCGGCGCCCTGCCGCCCGCTCCCCTCTGTGTGTCGCCATGCTGCGACACCGGCGCAGGTTTTTTCCGGCGGCATCGCCATTCCGTAACAAACTGTTGCCAGAAGATTCAACCTAGGCTAACGCAGGACGTGGGGTTAACCCACTGCTGACCCGAACGACGGTTGCAAAGCCGTTGTGCCCTCCGGCCGTTCTGCGGCCGTGCCACGACGGAGGCCGCGTCCATGCCGCATCGCCGTTTTTCTGCAGTTGTTTCGATCCGCGTCCAATCGACGGCCTGCCTTTTGGGCGGTGTCGCGGCGCTCGCCCTGCTGTCGGCCTGCGGGAGCCAGCCGCAGCGGATCAGCGCGCAGCAGGAATCGACGCAGTACCTGTCGCACGCACGCCGCAACTACACCCCGCCCGGACCAGCCGGCGATCCCTGGGGACCCTACATCACCGAGGCCGCCGCCAAGTTCGACGTGCCGGAGCGTTGGGTCCGCGAGGTGATGCGCCAGGAGTCCGGCGGAAACCTGTTTGGCCGCGGCGGCGACCTGATCACCTCCGGCGCTGGCGCCATGGGCCTTATGCAGGTCATGCCCGCCACCTATGACGAACTCAGGGGCCGCTATCCCGAGCTGGGCAGCGATCCCTTCGACCCCCACAACAACATCTTGGCGGGCACGGCCTACATACGCGAGATGTACGACATCTACGGCTCGCCGGGGTTCCTGGCGGCGTACAACGCCGGGCCGGGCCGGCTGGACGACTACTTGACCCGCAGCCGCTCGCTGCCGCTGGAAACCCGGCGCTACGTGGCGAGCATCGGGCCTCGGATCGCCGGCGCGTTCCCGAGCACGCGCTCGCCGGGCGAGCAGTATGCAATGAACGCCTTGCCGGTGCAGATCCCGGACGGCCCGCGCTACGCCAACGGCGCGGCCTCAGGCGCCGAGCCGGCGAGCTACTCTCCGGCGCTGGCCGCGGCGCTGTCGGCGCCTGCCGCGCCGTCCGCCGCGGCAC
>CALMAB010000567.1 GCA_937858325.1 uncultured Acetobacteraceae bacterium | reverse complement strand
GTGGATGTCCTGATCGCCGGGGCGGGGCCTGTGGGCTTGTCGCTGGCCATCGAGCTTGGCATGCGGGGCGTCACGTGCCACGTCGTCGAGCGCAACGACCGCGTCGGCTACAGCCCTCGCGCCAAGACCACGAACGTCAGGACGCGGGAGCACCTGCGCCGCTGGGGCATCGCCGACGCGCTGCGGGCGGCGTCGCCGATGCCGCCCGACTACCCGTCCACCGTGGTGTTCGCGACGCGCATGTCCGGATGGCCGCTGGCCCGGTTCGAGAACGCCCTGAACGGCAGCCGCGAGCGCAACAACCTGTATTCGGAGTCGGCGCAGTGGGTGCCGCAATACACCCTGGAGGAGGTTCTTCGCCGGCACGCGTCGTCCCTGCCCGGCGTGTCCGTTTCCTTCAACACGGAGCTGGTCTCGTTCACGGAAACCGAGGAGCGCGTCGTGTCCGACCTCAAGGACCGCGCGACCGGCGCCGCGCGGCAGGTGGAGAGCCCCTACCTGGTCGGCGCCGACGGGGCGCGCAGCGCCACCCGGGACCGCATCGGCGCCGCCATGACCGGGCCGGGCGCGCTGGCCAGCAACTACAGCATCATCTTCCGCGCGCCCGGCCTCGCCGGACGCCACGGCCTCGGCCCCGCGATCATGTACTGGATGGTGAACGACGACGTGCCGTCGCTGCTGGGTCCGATGGACGACGCCGGGCTTTGGTTCTTCATGGCGACCCGGCTGGCCGGGGTCGATCCCGCCACCGTCGATCCCGCGGCGCTGATCCGCCGGGGCGCCGGCATTCCCGACCTGGAGATCGAGGTCGTGGGCACCGATCCCTGGACGGCGCACCAGCTGATCGCGGACCGCTACGGGACGGCGCGCGTGCTGCTGGCGGGCGACGCCTGCCACCTGCACCCGCCGTTCGGCGGCTTTGGCATGAACATGGGGATCGGCGACGCCGTGGACCTCGGCTGGAAGCTCGCCGCGACCCTGCAGGGCTGGGGCGGCCCCGGCCTTCTCCCGTCCTACGAGCAGGAGCGGCGCGCCGTGCACGAATGGACGATCGCGGAGTCGGTCGCCAACTACGCCTTGGTCGGCAACCAGCTCGTGCAGCCCGCCATCGAGGACCCAGGCCCGGTGGGCGACGCGACGCGGTGCGAGGTCGGTGAGGTCATCCAGGCGACCAAGGTGCGGGAGTTCAAGACGCTCGGCCTCGTGCTCGGGTGCCGCTATGCCGGCTCGCCCATCATCGCCGATGACGGCAGCGCGCCGCCGGTGTCCGACCCGATCCTGTATGTCCCGTCCGCCCATCCGGGCTGCCTTGCGCCGCATTTGTGGCTGGAAGACGGGTCGTCGCTTTACGACCACTTCGGCCCGGGCTTCACGGTTCTCGTCACCGCAGGCGCCGCGTCGGACGCCCGCGCCTTTGCCGCGGCGGCGGCGGAGCGCGGCGTCCCGCTCACCGTCGCGGCGCCCGGGGACGCGCGGCTGTTGAAACGCTACGCCGCCCGTTTCGCGCTGATCCGCCCCGACCAGCACGTGGCCTGGCGCGGCGACACGGTGCCGGACGACGTGCCCGGCCTGCTTGGTCAAGTCACGGGACATCTGTTTGATCCCGGAAATTGATGGTGCGACCTTTCGCCCAAGCGGGCGCCGCGTGATCCTTCCCGGCCTTCCTGGAGTGGCCACATCCACCTCGGCCATTCCCGCCGGGCTGGGCCGGTCTTTGCAGCAGAGCCCTAACCAGCGCCCGGCGTGACCTCGATCGGCACCGTGATCGTGATCGGCGTCGTGGGCATGTGTCCCGTGAACGGGCGGATTGCGCCCTTGGACTTCCCCCTGAGCGTGGAGGGGTAGGATCAGAACATCATGCGGCGATCGCCATGACAATCCCGCTCGTCATAGTCACGCGTGCTTCGGCCGGGGTGCGGTATCCCACGCCCGAGTAAAGGCGCTGACGATTGTAGAAAACTCCGACGTAATCGAACGCTGCCGCCTTCGCCTCCTTGCGGGTGCGGAAGCAGACCTGCGAGTTCTGTGGCCACCTCCGACAGCCCGCGGGGGGGGAAACCCGCCTTGCCAGATCTTCTCAGCCTTGGATTTGGAGAAGGCCCGCGTCACTCGTGCCGGTCAAGTACTTGGCTTGTCACTCAAGAATATCGGCGCGTTCATCGGCAAGCGAGGTTTTCAACGGAGAGGATGACGACATGGTGATCGTCTTCCTGGCGGAGCAGCGCGAGAGGCTCACAAACCGCATCTCTGAGCTGGACAAGTTTGTATCCTTCGTGGATGCCAAAACTGCTTGGCTGAAGGATCCGAGTGTCGGCCCTCCGCCGCCATATCCACGTCGATGCGGTAGACGGCCCTGAACTTCGGCGCAGCAATGCCCTTCGCTCTCGCTACGGAGACCCTCAGCGGGCTCAGCTCCAAAGAGCCTTAGCCTTCGAAGCGATCCGCTCGCGCTTGTAGCGCGGCCATGCTCATCTCCGCCACTGGTCCGAGCACGGCGAGCGCCGCCATCGCAATTTCGGGGCCGGCGGCGCCCACGTTGCCGGCGTGAACGGGCGGTGCGGGGTCGTACTCCATGAGCAGCTGCGTGGTCCTGGCCACGGCCTCGCCGAAGACATGCACCAGCAGCGTCAGCGCGAAATCAATGCCCGCGGTCACGCCCCCGCCAGTGATCCGGTTGCGGTCGATGACCACCCGCTCGGCGACGGGCTCGGCGCCGAACAGCGGCAGCAGGTCGCGCGCCGCCCAGTGCGTCGCCGCGCGATAGCCGTCGAGCAGGCCCGCGGCGCCCAGGATCAGCGAACCCGTGCACACCGACGTGACCCAGTCCGCGCCCGCCCCCTGCCGAGCGAGGAAGTCGAGCGTCTCGGCGTCCCCGAACAGCTCGGCCTGGCCGGGGCCGCCGGGCACGAACAGGATGTCGAACCGGTCGGGCGCGTCGTCGAACCGCATCGTCGGCGTGATCGAGATGCCGGAGTCGGATTCGACCGGGTCCGTCGTCTTCCACAACAGGTGCGTCCGCATGGGGCCGTTCAGCACCGCCTGCGGCCCGACCAGGTCGATCAGCGTCAGACCGGGAAAGGCGAGCATGCCGACCCGGGGCTGCGGCCTGCCCGTCCGGTCCGGACCCATGCCCATCAGGGGCCATCGGCGCGCGGCGTCGGTCATCGCTTCGTCTCCTCAGGCCACGCGGATGCCGGTGACGGCGGTGGCGGGCAGGATGCCTGGCTTTGCTTTGCCTGACAGCGCGTCGCCGTCGCGCACAAGGTCAAACCGCACGGCCATGCTCATCGGCTTGGTGATCTTCTGCGACCAAGTCAGCCGATCGCCGTCCGCCACCGGGTCGATGAACGGCACCGTCTCCGCGCCCTGCGTGGCGGTGCCGCTCAGCACACCGTCGCGGTGGACGATGTCCAGAACCACCTCCTGCCGTCCCACCGGCGTCGCGATTGTGATCGCCCAGCGTCCGTCGAAGGCCATCGGATCGGTCCCCGTCACGCCGCCACCGGCCGGGTACGCGCGATCTCCACCACCCTGCGGTTCCTGTCGACCGTCATCGGCAGGGCGACATTCGCAAGCTCGGCGCCGAGCGCGGCCCGCGGCCCCGCCAGATTGAGCAAAGTCAAGCCGGGACAGGGCAGCATACCCCTGGTGTGTCGCGCCGCATGCGGCGGGATCGTCGATCCATCATCGGTCATCGTTAACTCCGGTCGGACGTTGCCTGTTAAGCCATCCGCTGCCCGCTGAGTGAGTGGCGGAAACGACAATCTGTGCTCAAATCCTGCCACTAAACTTGTTCGGTCTGGAAGGATCCTCTCAGCCCGCGTAGCGTTCCAGTCCTGATGAGCGCCATCGTGACTCACACCGTCGCCGTGCTCGCCCTCGATGGCGTGATCCCGTACGAGCTCGGCATTCCTTGCGAGGTGTTCGGACGCGTCCTGTCGGCCGAGGGCAAGCCGGCCTACTGCGTCCAGGTCTGCGGCGAGCGTCGCAGGGTGCGAGCCAATACGTTAGACCTCGCCGTACCGCACGGGCTGGACAAGCTTGCCGGGGCCGACACGGTGATCGTCCCCGGCGTCGTCGATCCCTCGCAACCCGTCTCCCGGCGGGTGTTGCGGGCGGTCGGGGCCGCCTGGACCAACGGCGCGCGCTTCGCCTCCATCTGCTCGGGGGCGTTCGTGCTGGCGGAGGCCGGTCTGCTCGACGGCCATCGCGCGACCACACATTGGCTGGGCACGGCCGAGCTTGCGTCGCGCTACCCCGCGGTGACAGTCGATCCGGATGTGCTGTTCGTCGACGAGGGCCTAGTCGTGACGTCGGCCGGCGCATCGGCGGGCATGGACATGTGCCTCCATCTGGTCGGTCGCGACCACGGCCAGGCCGCCGCCGCGTACGCGGCGAGGCTGGCGGTGGCGCCGGTCCGGCGTGACGGCGGACAGGCGCAGTTCATCCGCCACGCGCCGCCGCCGCCGGACGGCGGGCTCGCCCCGCTGCTCGACT
>CALMAB010000566.1 GCA_937858325.1 uncultured Acetobacteraceae bacterium | reverse complement strand
CGCCGGCGCCGTCGCGCTGCCCGGCCCTGACCGCCCGGCGCCCTATGTGGATCTTTCCCAAATCTCGCCGAGCACGGCCTACATCGAGCAGCTCAGCCGCAATACGCGCCAGCAGCTGCGCCGGTCCGACCGCGCCTATGCCGCCGGCGGCGCGCTCCGGATCGAGCGGGCGGCGGACGCCGGGCAGGCATTGACGTTTTTCGACGCGCTGATCGCGCTGCACAGCGCCACCTGGGCGGCCCGCGGCAAGCCCGGCGCCTTCGCGACCGAGCCGGTGCGGCGGTTCCACCGCTGCCTGATCGGACGCGGGGCGCCGGACGAGGCCGAGCTGCTGCGAATCACCGCGGGCGGCCGGGTGGTCGGCTACCTGTATAACCTCGTGCGCGGCGGCTGGGCGTGCGCGTATCAAAGCGGTTTCGATTACCCAGGCGCCGGGCCGCATGGGAAGCCGGGGCTGACCTGCCACCACTTGGCCATCGAGATGCACCGGGCGCGCGGCGGGACCAGCTACGACTTCCTGGGCGGCGCGGACCGCTACAAGCGCAGCCTGTCGAACGCTGAGCGGGTGCTGCATTGGCTTTCGCTCGCGCCGCGCGGCCATCCCGCGGTGTTGCTGGCCCGGGTCAAGGGCCTGCTCCGCCGCTGAGGCTTGCCCAAAATAACGCCAAATTTGAGACGGCTGCGACCGCGCCACGGTCAGCGCGTCCGTCACGCCGGCGGGGCGGCATGGCACATAACCTGCATGGGTTGTTCAAACCATACGGCTTGGAAGGGAGAGTTTCATATGGCGTTCGTCCGAACTTGGCTGCGCGGCGCGGGCTGCGCGGTGATGCTGGCCGCGGGGGTCCTGTTGGCGCCCGCGGCGCAGGCGCAGCCCGCCGGTCCCGTGAAGATCGGCATCCTGCACAGCCTGTCCGGCACCATGGCCATCAGCGAAACGACGCTGAAGGACGTCATGCTGATGCTGATCGACGAGCAGAACAAGAAGGGCGGCGTGCTCGGCCGCAAGCTGGAGGCCGTGGTGGTCGATCCCGCATCCAACTGGCCGCTGTTCGCGGAAAAGGCGCGCGAACTGATCACCGTGCAGAAGGTCGCCGCCGTGTTCGGCTGCTGGACCTCCGTGTCGCGCAAGTCGGTGCTGCCGGTGTTCGAGGAAACCGGCAACATCCTGTTCTACCCCGTCCAGTACGAGGGCGAGGAAAGCAGCAAGAACGTGTTCTACACCGGCGCCGCGCCGAACCAGCAGGCGGTCCCCGCGGTGGACTACCTGATGGCGGAGGAGAACGTGCAGCGCTGGGTGCTGGCCGGCACCGACTACGTGTATCCGCGCACCACCAACAAGATCCTTGAAGCCTACCTGAAGTCCAAGGGCGTGAAGCAGGAGGACATCCTGATCAACTACACGCCGTTCGGCCACAGCGATTGGCAGACCATCGTGGCCGACATCAAGAAGTTCGGCTCCGCCGGCAAGAAGACCGCCGTGGTCAGCACCATCAACGGCGACGCCAACGTGCCGTTCTACAAGGAGCTGGGCAACCAGGGCATCAAGGCGACGGACATCCCGGTGGTGGCGTTCAGCGTCGGCGAGGAAGAGCTGGCCGGCATCGACACCAAGCCGCTGCTCGGGCACCTGGCCGCGTGGAACTACTTCATGAGCGTGGACAACGCCGACAACAAGGGGTTCATCGCGCGCTGGAAGGCCTACACCAAGAACCCGAAGCGCGTGACCAACGATCCGATGGAGGCGCACGTCATCGGCTTCGCCATGTGGGTCAAGGCGGTGGAAAAGGCGGGCAGCTTCGAGCCGGCCAAGGTGATCGACGCCATGGTCGGCGTGTCGGTGCCGAACCTGACGGGCGGGCTGTCGGCCATGATGCCGAACCACCACATCACCAAGCCGGTGCTGATCGGCGAAATCCAGGCGGATGGGCAGTTCAACGTGGTGTCCACCACGCCGGGCACCATCGTGGCGCAGGAATGGTCGCCGTATCTGGAAGGCTCGCGCGACCTGATCGCCGATTGGCGCCCGCCGATGTCGTGCGGCAACTTCAACGTGAAGACCGGCAAGTGCGGCGGCAGCGGAAGCTGACGTTGTTGGGGCGGCTGCTGGGCTTCGTCCTCGCCGCCCTTCTGCTGAGCGGGCCGGCCTGGGCGCAGCCGTCCTTGCTGGCCCCGCTCGGCAGTTCGTCGTTCGACGACATCCGGCGCGGGGTGGAGGCGCTGGCGGTGTCCGGCGACCCGCGCGCCGGCCCGGTGCTGGACGCGCTGCAAGCCGGGCGCCTGCTGGTGCAGCCCGACGGCGCGCTGTTCATCC
>CALMAB010000565.1 GCA_937858325.1 uncultured Acetobacteraceae bacterium | reverse complement strand
GCTGGCCTGGCACGAGATCGGGGACGCCCCGCGGGGCTGTCCGGCGGGGCCGGCGCTACTTCCGCCGCCGCGCCCAGTCCACGGCGTCGCGCAGCGGGCGCGTCGCCCGCCAGGTGGTGGAGGCTTTCAGCGCCGCCACCTCCGCCCGCAGCGCCGCGATCTCCGCGTCGCGCGGGTCCGGACCGGGCGCCGGCACCGGGGCGTCCGGCGCGGGCACGCCGAACTCGGCCTGGTACCACCCGGCACCGCGCAGGGGGGTCAGCGCCTCGGGCACCGCGAAGCGGCGGCGGTTGTACTTCTGGCCCGGCCAGTTGTCGCCGAGCGGGTCGAAGATCGGGCTGTCGGTGCGGCGGAAGAATGCCGTGGTCCGGGCATCGCCCCGGTGCTCCCACATCTCGTCGTCGCGCAGGAACTCATACAGGCGACGGATCGTCGGGATGTGGATGTCGTCGATCACCAGCACGCCGCCGGGGCGGACGTGCGGGTAGATGAAATAGTATTCCAAATCCGGGAACGGGTAGGCGTGCGGGCCGTCGATCAGCGCGAAATCGACGGGATCGGAGAACTGCCACCGCGGCACCATCACCTGGGACGGGCCGACGACGAACTTCGTCGTCTCGGGCCGCAGGTAAGGGTGGGCTTGGGTGTTCTGCAGGCTGTCGCCCAGCGGCAGGGTGAAGGCGGTGTGCCGCTCGCTCAGGTTCGACAGCAGCAGCGTGCTCAGGCCGCAGCCGGTTTCCACGGACACGCGGGCGCGGGCGTCCTGATGCTCGTGGAACAGCTTCCACAGCACGTCGGGGTATAGCGACCCGCTGGCGTGGAAGAAGGGGGAGACTTCGTCGATGATCTTCTTGGCGATGGCCGTCGTCTTGGCGGCGTTCGGCATGGCGGTCATCGGGCGGCACTGGCCGGCTTTGCCACGCCGCCCGTTGACGTGCCGCGCGGGTCTAGGGAAGCTGTTGTGGTCATCGCGCGGGCACCCGTGTTTGCAGGCCGTCACTTTAACCCTCCGTCCCACGTAAACGCAAAACGGCGGCGGGATCAGAGGTCGCCGAAATCGGCTGGCAGATGGCGTTCCAATTCCATGGCGTCGTGCAAGATGCGGCCGACTTCTACGACGCCGGGCATCACCGTTCGATAAAGCAGCAGGTGACGCGGCACCCGGACGACGCCCTCGGGAACACCCGACCGTTCACGGCTATGGCGCAAGTGGTAGCTGCGGACCGCGGGTCCAAGCTCGGGCCGGGCTGTGCTGCCAGGCCGTTCAGGGTCGGATGCGATGTCGCGCAGCGCCGTGGTGAGCAACGCTTGGTAGCGCCGACGCGCCATCAGGCCAAACCGATCCTCGGTCCAGGCAAAGATCGAAAGGACGTCGGCCTCGGCCGCAACCGAAAGCCGTATGACTGCCACGTTCAAGGATCGTCGCGACTGACCTGCTCGCCAGCCCTTCGGCCAAGCTCCTCGATAACGACAGCCAGGTCATCGGCGGAAACATCGCGGTAGCGGCCATGGTCGAGGTCGGTGAAACCGACCAAGGCGGCTGCCTGGAGCGCCTTCAGCTTCGCAAGCTCGCGGGCGTCGCGCTCCTCGATCAGCCGGAGGCCGTCGCGCAGGACCTCGCTCGCGTTCTGATACCGGCCAGACCCGACCAGTTCCGAGATGATCTTCTCATGGTGGTCGGTGAGCACGACGTTGCGTGTGGGCACGATGACGCATCCTTTCGCTCGACCCTTCTCTGCATTTGAAATACTGCTTTTGGCATAATATGCCAACGCAGACCTTCAGAAATCTTCCAGAGGCCGAGCCTGTGCTGGAAACCGCTTGGACAGGAATGATCGGGTGTTCCCAGCAGGGTAGTCCGCAATCACACCGAAAAGTCGGTATCCCCGTTGCTTATAGAAGCGGCATGCGTCCGGGCTGAACGTGTCGAGCCACGCGCCGAGGCACCCACGTGCTCTCGCTTCGTTCTCTGCTGCTGCTAGCAGCTGCGTCCCAAGTCCCTGACCGCGAAGGGAGCCGGGCACGAACAGCAACTCCACGAACAACCATTGGAACGAGGTTCGCCCCCACAGGCCGCCAAGCACACGCGCATCATCCTGGGTCCGTATGAGCGCCGCGACAGGGTGGATGCCGGGCGCCCCGAGCAACACCTCGTTGTAGGCCAGCAAGGGCGCAGCCAGCATATCGCGTTCATGCGGGGCAGGTTTGTCGGTTATCTCGATCCGGTACGGCAGCGGTGCCAAGGACATCAGCGGTCCCATCCATGTTATGGTCATCACGCGGCGGAAATCATGGTTGCACATCCAAAAAGCACCCGAAAGCGTCAGGTGGTATTGTGTCGGCTCAGCAAGTATCGAAAACCGAAGTGCAGACCGGAACATTGCTCTTTCCTGATGGCCCTTGACGCCAGCCGGTGGTACGGAACTGATCCGGCCTCACGCCAATGCGCCGCACGCAGCGGGCGCGAACGGGGGCAAGCAGGGTTGATGGCAGCGGACGGCGTTTCGACGTGGCGGCAGGCCCTGGACGAGAACTGGGAGGAGATGCGCGCGCTCACCGATTGGATGGGCGTCCTGGCCATGCACGACCACGTGGCCGAGCTGCACACCGGGCACCCGCGGGCGGTTGGCGGCGATTGGGTGGACCATTCCCTGCACCGGCACCTTCGCCCGTTGGCGGAGCGCCTGGCCGCCCGGGACGACGCCCCCGGCCGCCGTTTGTCCATGGTCTCCTTCGGCTGCGGCACCGGGCAGATCGAGCAGGCGGTGCTGTCCCGCGGCTGGCCGGTCGGGCGGATCGTTTGCCGGGAGTACGACCCGGCGCTGCTCGCCCGGGCGCGCGACAACCTCCAGGGCCTGTGCCCGGACCAGGACTTCCAGGAATTCGACTACAACAACCCCGAGGCCGTGGGCGACGAGGCGTTCGACGTGGCGTTCTTCTGCCACTCCATGCACCACTGCACCGACATCGAGCGGTTCCTGCCGTTCCTCAACCGCGTCGTGGCCCCGGACGGCGTGATCCTGGGCCTGGACTATTTCGGCCCGTCCCGCCTGCAGATCACCCATGAAACCAAGCGGCTGCTGGACGAGATCTTCGCGTCGTTCCCCGAGCACCTTCGGGTCAACCTGCTAACCCGGGAGGTCGAACCGGCGCTCGTGATCGACACGGCGGCGCAGGTGGCGCGGGCCGACCCGAGCGAGGCGCCGCGCAGCGCCGACCTGCGCAGCCTGCTGTTCTCCTCCTTCCCGGTGCAGGAAGTGTCGCCCATGGGCGGCACGCTGCTGCGCACGCTGCTGGCCCGCCGGGCGGGGAACTTCCGCAGCGCGGGCGACCACTGCATCCTGAAGCTGCTGATGGTCCTGGAGCGGGAGCTGATCCGGTCGGGCCGCCTGTCTTCGGACAACCTTTACTTCGTGCTGGGCCGAAGCGACCGGCTGAACTAGCAGGGGCCGCCGGGTGCGGCAGGCCCCCGATCAGGATTGAACCATGGGCGAGATATTCCAACGCGCCGCGCCGTCCTCCGCGCTGGCCTGGACGGGCGAGCGGCTGACCACGGAAACCGGGGGCCAGGTCGAGATCGAGCACCTGCACCGCTACTTCTTCGCGCGCAGCCTGTGCCGCGGCCTGGACGTGCTGGACGTGGCGTCGGGGGAGGGCTACGGCGCCGCCCTGCTGGCCCAGGTGGCGCGCAGCGTGGTCGGCGTGGAGATCGCGGAGGACACGGTGGCGCACGCCCGGGCGGCTTACGTCTCGCCGGGCCTGACCTTCCTGCACGGCGACGCGCGGCGCATCCCCTGCCCGGACAGCAGCTTCGACGCCGTGGTGTCGTTCGAGACGCTGGAGCACTTCTACGAGCATGACGAGTTCATGGCCGAGGTGCGCCGGGTGCTGCGCCCGGGCGGGCTGCTCGTCATCAGCTCGCCGGAGCGGGACGTGTACTCCCCGGCGGGGGGCGCCCCGAACCCTTACCACGTCCACGAGCTGACCCATGCCGAGTTCGGCGCGCTGCTCCGGGCGAGCTTCGGCCACGTTTCGATGTATGCGCAGCGCCCGCTGCTGGGATCGGCGCTGGTCGCGGAGGAGCTGCCGGCCGAGGCGGCGCCCCTGCTGACGTTCGAGAAGCGCGACGCCCAGCATTTCGAGGCCTCCGTCGGGCTGCCCCGGCCGATCTACCTGGTGGCCGTCGCTTCCGACCAGCCCTTCGTGCCGCGGATCGGCAGCCTTTACGTCGAAACCAGCGGCGTCGAGGCGCTGTACGCCGCGCCGGCCGCCGCCCGGCAGGAGATCCGGTCGCTGACGGAACGCCTGACGGAACAGGGCGACTACGCGCAGCGCGTGCAGGACGAGCTGAACAAGCGCGACGCCCAACTGGCCGGACAGGTGGCGGAAGCGCAGGACTGGCACCGCCAGCTGGTCCAGCGCAACGAGGAGCAGGCCCTGCTCGGCGCCGAGGTGGCGTCATTGACCGAGCGCCTGCTCCGGGCGGAAGCGCGCCTGGGGGAGGAAACCGCGTCGCTGACCGAACGCCTGGCCGAGCGCGAAGCGGAGGCGCGCAGCCTGGCGGAGCAGCTTGAGCGGCGGCACGCGGACTACGACAGCCTCGTCCAAACGCATGGCGCGCTGCTGCGGCAGCGGGCCGAACGCTACGCCCGGCACGAGGCCGCCTATCGCGCCGAGCTGGAACGCCAGGCCGAGCGGTCCGCGGCGCGGGAGGCCGGGCTGCGCGCCAAGCTCGCCAAGACGGAGGCGGACCTGGCGAAGTGGCACGCCGACGCCTTGGAACAGCAGGCCCGCGCGGAGGGTGTCGAGGACCATCTGCGGGCGGTGCTCGACTCATCGAGCTGGCGGCTCACCGGGCCGGTGCGCGGCATCGCCGCCCGGCATCCCAGGGCCATCGCCCGGGCGCACCGTCTCCTGGAGCGCCATCCGCACGTGCCGCGGGCGGCAGCCCGGTCGGTGC
>CALMAB010000564.1:5642-7683 GCA_937858325.1 uncultured Acetobacteraceae bacterium | reverse complement strand
TTTCTCACCGGCCCGGCCCGATCTGCTGCCGGAGCGCGCGAAGCTCCGCGAGGTTCTGCCGGATCAGGTCCAAGGCGCTGCGCGCCACGCCCATCAGCGGCTGGCTGTGCTCCTGGGGCGTCATCGCGCTTTCGCTGAGCACCACCTCCTCATGGCTGGCGATCTGGTCGTCGAGGTAGGTGCGGTCGAAATCAAGGCCGTTCTGCAGGCGCATGTGACCAAGCCGCACGCGCAGGTCGTTGCGCAGCACGCTGGGCGGCCTGATGCCCGCCCCCGTGGCGAGCGGCGCGATCCGGGCCGCATACTCGTTCGCCTCGCTGGTCAGCTTCGCGGCGAGGGCCTTGACGCGCGGGTCCTTGGCTTGGGTTTGGGCCAGTTGCCCTTCCTGGCGGTCGAACTCGATGATCTGGTAGGCATCGGTGATGAAGCGGGCGTCAGCGGGGTTCGCGCCGGCGGCGGGCACGGCGCGCGGCGACTGGCAGGCGGCGAGCGCCAGCAGCATCACAGCGACACCGAAACGTTTGGCAAACGTCATGGCGGGCACCTTTCGGTTAGGGCGGCTGCCGGCGCGCGGCCGGCGGGGCATCGGGCCAAATGGATCAAACCGGCGCCGGTCAGAAGACCTTGAGCACGCGCACGGTCGCGCCGAAGTCCTGCTTGAAGCCGCCGACGACGTGGACGTCGTGGTTGAGCTCCAGCATGGTCTGCACCGTGGGCGACAGGAACAGGGCGGCGTTGGCGCGGATGCGCTGCACCTCGGTCTTGGTTCCGGCGAAGACGTCGTTCACCTGCTGGTTGCCGCCGAACAGGCCCTCATAGCCGAGCGACGTGGAGAATGCCGGGTTCCAGCGCCAGTTGGCCCAGAACTGGAGGCGGTGGGTCGGGTCCTGGCTGAGCCGCCGGGAGCCGGGGAAGTACTTGTCGTTGTCGCCATAGAACTGGACGTCGTACTCGGCGTCAAAGGCGAAGCGGTCGCCGATGCCCTGCGTGAGGCCGAGCTGGAGGTCGCCCCGCCACCGGTTGTCGCCGAGGTTGACGAGAGATCTCCGGTCATAGCTGCCGGTCGGCGGGTAGAGCCAGACCGTGACGTTGGTGTTGGTCTTGGTCGCGGTGTTGACGTAGGGGAAGACGAACGCCGAAAGGGCGATGTTCTGCGCGCCGAACGCGCTGCCGAGCCTTTGCCCGTCGATGTGCGCCGCCGACTGGGACCCGAAGATCTGGACGATCTGGAAGCCGGCCGGATATCCCTTGATATCGACGAAGTGGACGTAGCGGGCCACGCCGACGTTGACCTCGACGCCGGAGTCCTTGATCGTGTTGCCCCGGGCGAAGTTGAACTCGGTGGCATGGCCGTAAACGTAGTATCCGAGGGCCAGGTTGGTGCCGGCGGGCAGCGGCGTGAACTCGTAGGGCTGGATCTCCTGGGCCTGCGCTTGGCGGGCCGTGCCGCCCATCAGGGCGAGGCACGCCAGCCCGGTGCAAGCAAGGGTGGCCAGGTGGCCGGCCGCGCGCTTGAGCTTCTGCATGAAGACGTTTCCCTTTGTGTTGTTGGATTTGTTGTCGGCAACGACGGGAGCAAGGCGGCCAGCGTCAGCTTGGCGCGGCCGAGCAGGCGCAGCGCCCCGAACGTGACCCGACCGCGGCAACTGCGGCCACCAAACGCGACCTTCGCGAACATGCCACGGTGATATCGCAGATGCTGCTCCGGCAGAAGGCGCCAGAAACCGAAACGCGCGTCCGGCCGAAACGGCCCCGAGCCGCGTCAGGAGGTCGGGATCGTTTTGGCCAAGTACTGTGAGGCCTTGGGCCTGTCAGGCCTGATTGGTCAGGCCGACGGCGCGGGCGCGGCGAGGGTTATGGACTGGTTCCCGACCAATACCTGCAGACGGTAGCTGGCCCAGTTCGCGGCGTAGTCAGCCGGGACGGGGATGAGCGCCGAGGCGACATACTGGTCGCTCACCTCCGCGGGCGTGGGGGGGGGGGGCCGGCCGGCCGCCCCCACACCCCCGCCACCACACCAGCCGCACGGAGGGAAGACCGC
>CALMAB010000564.1:0-5632 GCA_937858325.1 uncultured Acetobacteraceae bacterium | reverse complement strand
GGGCACCCGCGGGGGTGGGGGGCGGCGCCCGGGATCGCCCCACGCCAAGCCCCGAGCCAAACCCGCTGCAGCAGCCGGTGAAGCCGAAGCCGCCTATCCCCAGGCTGACGGAGGGCGGGGGGTTGTAAAGGACGTGGGGTCCGCTCACGACCGAGATCGCCGAGGCGGGATACCGCAGGCCCTGTCCGGAGACCAGCGCGGCACCCGAAGCAGGCTGCAGGCCGCTGACCATCACCTGCACCGCCCGGTCCCGGGCGTCATACCGCACCTCCGCGGTGTTCGGGGCAGGCAGTCTCGGGCCGGAGCACGCGGCGAGGGAGAGCACGAAGCAGGCCGCAAGGAGCAGTTTCATCGGTCGAGCATGTCTGTTGCAAGGCTGCAACGCGACCGGGCGACCTTCGTTGCCGCTGCACGCGTAGTCCAAGAGAACTACGGTGCTCGGATGCGCGGCCAGCATTGCCGGTCACATCCGGTGCGTCAGAAAGCCTCGAAGTACTCGCGGTGTTCCCAGTCGGTGACGTGGGACAGGAAGCGCCCGATCTCGTGCCGCTTCATCGCGAGATAGTGGTTGACGAAATCGTCGCCGAGCGCGGCGCGGAACATCGCCGACCTGTCGAGCGCGTCGGTCGAGTCCATCAGGCTGGAGGGCAACAGCTCCATCCCTTCCTGCCCGTACGGGTTGTCGTTCAGCGGCTCCCCCGGGTCGATCTGGCCCGCCAAGCCGTCCAGCCCGGCGAAGATCTGCGTCGCCATGAACAAATAAGGGTTGGCCAACGGCTCGCCGGAGCGGTTCTCGATGCGGGTCGCGTTGTCGCCGGGTCCGCCGACCAGCCGGCACAGCGCGGCCTTGTTGTCGTGCGACCACACGGCGCGCTTGGGCGCCAGCGGGTTGGCGTTGAGGCGCTTGTAGCCGTTGACCGTCGGGTTGGAGAACGCGGTGCCGGCCCGCACGTGGCGCAGCAGCCCGCCCAAATAGTGCAGCCCGGTGGGCGACAACAGCGCATCGGCGGCGGTGAAGGCGTTCTGCCCGCCCTCGGCCTGTGCCAGCGACTGGTGCAGGTGCCAGCCGGAGGAGAACACGTTGGGCAGGCCGGGCTTGGTCATGAAGGTCGCGTGCAGGCCCTGGCGCCGCGCCACCTGCTTCACCGCCGTGCGCAGCAGGACCATCGCGTCGGCCGCCGCCAAGTCGGACAGCGGGTCCAGCGTGATCTCCAGCTGTCCCGGACCCCACTCCGCTTCCACCGTCCGCAGCGGCAGGCCGAGGCCGTTCAGCGCCTCGCGGATGGGCGTGATCACCGGCTCCAGCTCGTCGATCACCGCTTCGGACAGATGCTGGTAGCCGTGGCGCAGCGCCGCGACCTCCGGCGGGGTCGCGGGCTGCGCGCAGTCGGGGAGGCCCGTGCGCCCGTCCACCAGGCGGAACACGTGGCATTCCACCTCCAGCCCGGCGACGTAGGACAGGTTTTGCCGGGCAAGCGCCGCCACCGCCTTGCGCATCACCGCGCGCGGGTCGAACGGGCACGGCTCGCCGTCCGACAGGTAAACGTCGGACAGCACGGTCGCGGTCCTGCGCGCCCAGGGCACGATGCGGAAGGTGTCGAGGTCCGGCACGGCGAGCATGTCGCCCGCGCCGCCCATGCTGTCCCGCCCGAACCCGCCGTCCCGGGCGAACACGTTCTGGAAGATGTTGTTGGCCGAATCCATCGCGAACAGCGCCGTGGTGAACGGCACCCCGTTGCGCGCGGCCTGGGCGAAGTGCCGCGCCTCGATGGGCCGGGAGCGGACCAGGCCGTGCGTATCGACGAAGCCCACGCGGACCACCTCGATGTCGTCGCCCGAGATCAGCGCCAGCGCGTGCCGCAGCGCCTCGTCGCGCTCCGCGCCGCCGAGGCCGACGCGGAGCGCGAAGTCCGCGCGGCCGAGCGACCCGGCGGCAGCCGCCCTCTCGGCGTCGGTGGGGATGGGCGCCATGGGCAACTCCTCGCGATCTACAGGGTGAAGCTGTTGTTGTCCTGCGGCAGGTCGGCGTCGAACAGGCTGACGCGCTTGACCACGATCTGCCAGGACCGGCCGGCGCGGCGCAGCACGAAGCCGTTGGAGCCGGAGCGTTGCGAGACCCGCCCGGCCAGGTGCGTCTGGATCAGGAAGGTGCAAAGCGCGTGAACCTCCGTTACGCCCGCGGTGAGCACCTCGATGTTGGCGTAGAGATGCGTGGTGCGGGTGGGCGGCGCCTGGGAATAGGCCCGTCCCGTCCCCAGCCGCTCCACCCGCTCTTCCAGGCGGCGGCGGTCGTTCATCTCCCAGGAGACCACCTTGCGCGGGTCGGCGCCGTCCACGTCCGTCGGCAGCCAGTACACGCAGTCGTCGGTGAACAGCGCCAGCCATTCCGGGAGCCGCGCCGCGTCCAGCAGCCGCGCCTCGTAGTGCAGGAAGCGGCACACGGAGGCATGGTCCTCCGCCGTGGGCAGGCGCTCCGGCGGGATTTCGCCCAGGCTGCGCCATTCTTGGACGAGTGCGGCCAGGGTCCCGTAATGGTCGAGGTCGAAATAGCCGCGGGTCGGCGGGACCAGGGTGCGGCGCGCGTCGCTCATCTCGCGGCGGCCTCCTCCATGATGCGCCGCCATGCGCCGTAGTAGCAGCGCAGGTGCAGGTCGGACGAGATCGGCTCGCGCCAATACCCGTCCGTGTCCGTGCGGCCGGCGCCGGTGTCCATGTGGCGGCGGATGTCCACCCATTCCAGCTCCGGCACATCCTCCAGCCCGTGCTGGCAGGATTCGAACTGCGCCGTGTCGTCCACCTCGCCAAAGGATGGGAAGTCCTCCTGCAGCCGCAGGCGCGTCGCGTTGATCTCCGGCGGCGCGCCGTCCAGCGTGGTGGAGAACCAGCGCACCACGGTGCGGTTCACCGCGACCGGCTCCAGCATCTGGATCTGGTTGCCGATGATCAGCAGGTTCGGGAAGATGTTGAGGTTGAGGCCGGACCCGGTGGACGCGTCCAGCATCCGCAACGCCTCCTCCGCGCCGTAGCGGTCCACCAGCGCCGCTTCCAGCGCCTCGCGCCCGGGGCTGACGTGCTGCCGGCGCCAGGCGGATTCGGCGTGCATGGCCGGGCGCTGGTCCAGCGTGGTGTGGCCGCGGCCGAGGTCCTTGGACAGGAGCGGGGATTCGTCGAAGTTCTTCGCGTAGTACTGCATGTCCACGTCGCCGTAGCGGTCGGCGAACACGCGCAGCATGGAGGTATGGGAGAACGGCGGGTGGTAGCCGTCCCCCGCGTTGTCATAGACGGTCTTCCAGTTGGCGTGGGTTTGGAACTGCATGTCCCCGTTCTGCACCAGCACGGGACGCGCGCCGTCGCGGTCGAGCCATTGGTCCAGGAAGTCGCGGGCGCCGGCCAGGTGCTCGACCAGCGGCGGCACGTGCGGGGACACGGACGCGAAGATGAACCCGCGGTAGGCATCGACGGCGATGCTGCGGAGGTTCTGGTCGGCCCGGTCGTACTCGCTGCCGTAGGCGTGCTTCAGGGGCACGCCCGTGCAGCGGCCGTCGTTGAGGAAGGTCCAGGCATGGTAGCCGCAGGTGAAGTGCCGGGCGTTGCCGCGCGGCGTGCGGCACACCAGCGCGCCGCGGTGGGTGCAGCGGTTCAGCAGCACGCTGAGGCCGCCATCCTCCTTGCGGCACAGGATCACCGGGCGCCGGCCGACCGTGCGCATGACGAAGTCGTTCGGCTGCGGGATTTCGCTTTCGTGCCCCACGTAAACCCAGGTGTTCCCGAACAAGTGCCGCATCTCCGCCGCGAACAGCTCGGGGCTGGCGTAAAGGTCGCGGTGCACGTAGCCGGGGCGGAACAGGTGGCCGTAGCGGCCTGCCGAAACGGGTGCGGTCGGGCGTGGCATCGGCGTCCCGGGCATCGCTCTTGAACTCCGTCATGGGCCGTGCCGCGCGTGACGCGCCGCGGCAGCCGGCCAAGCTGCGCGCGCCAATCCGTTTGGCGACTTTGCAAGATAGGTGCCAGGCAGGCTCAGGGTAAACCGGGCCGTGCGCGGCGGCTGCAGCGCCCCTTCTTGGAACGATAGTTGCATCCCACGCAGCGCCAACCAGGAGCGCGCCATGGCAGCCACCCCGCACCCCGTTGACGCCGTGCTGCCGCCGCGGCACCTGCTCGCGTTCGGCCTGCAGCACCTGCTGGTCATGATCGCCTCTCCCATCACGGCGGTGTTCGTCATCGGCCGCGCGCTGAACCTGCCGGCGGCGCTGACCGTGAACCTCATCAGCGCCACTTTGCTGGCCTGCGGCCTCGGCACCTTGGTGCAGTCATTGGGCGTGTGGCGGTTCGGCTCCCAGCTGCCCTTCGTGATGGTGCCGGGCGGCGCGCCGGTGTTCATCTTCCTCGGCATCGCCGCGCTCACCGACGTGCAGACCGCAAGCGGCGCCGTGATCACCACCGCGCTGTTCTACGTGCTGGTGCTCCCCGTGTTCTCCCGCTGCCTGCGCTTCTTCCCGCCGCTGGTGATCGGCACCATGCTGCTGCTGGTCGGCGTCAACCTGATCGCGGTGTATGGCGGCGTCATCGCCGGCCGGCCCGGCACGCCGGCGTTCGGCGACCCGGCGGGTCTGGGCCTGGCGATGGCGACCGTCCTGCTCATCGTGCTGTTCGTCCGCGTGCTGCCCGGAGTGCTCGGACAGCTCGCCGTCGTGTTCGGCCTGGTCGCCGGCACGCTGGTCGCCGCCGTGTCCGGCGCCCTGCACCTGGACGGCGTGCTCGCCGGGCCGGTGCTCAGCCTGCCCACCGCCTTTCCGTTCGGCTGGCCGAAGTTCGACCTGCTGGCGTCCTTGCCGATGCTGCTGTTCAGCGTCGTGTCCATGGCCGAGGCCACCAGCCAGACGGTCGCGATCAGCGAGGTCGTCGGCCGCCCGGTGGACCGCCGCCGCGACGTGCCGCGCACCATCCTGGGCGACGCGCTGATGTCGCTGGTCGGCGGCTGCTTCGGCACCGCGCTGATCATCACCAGCGGCGAGAACATCGGCATCGTGCGCGCGACCGGCGTGCGGTCCCGCTACGTGACGGCGGCCTGCGGCGCGATGCTGGTGGTGCTGGCGCTGGTGGCGCCGCTGGCCCGGCTGGCCAACGCGGTCCCGGCGCCGGTGGTGGGCGGCACGGCGGTCGTGGTGTTCGCCATCATCTGCGGCATGGGCATCGACGTCCTGCGCCGGGTCGATCTGCACGCGCCGGGCAATTTGTACACCCTGGCGGCGGCGCTCGCCATCGGGCTGCTGCCGATCCTGGTGCCGGGGATGTACGGCCGGTTCCCCGCCACGCTGCAGATCATCCTGGGCAACGGTCTGGCGATGGGCACGATCGCCGCCGTGCTGCTCAACATCGTGTTCCACCACCTCGGCCGCCCGGCGGCCGTCGCCGAGCCGGGCGACGCCCAAGCCGTCCGGGCGCCATGACGGCGCCGTTCGGCCCGGCGGACCTCGCCGGCGACGTTTTGCTGCTGCCGGAGCAGACCATGCTCCGCGCCGGCCCCGCGGCGGACCACGCGGCGGTGGTGTCGGGCGGGGTGTTCACCGCCGTTGGCCCGGCGGCGGCGGTCGTGGCGGCGCACCCGCATCTGACGCCCTTGCCGCTGCCG
>CALMAB010000563.1 GCA_937858325.1 uncultured Acetobacteraceae bacterium | reverse complement strand
GCCCACCACAGCGCCTCGACGGCAGCGCCCCGGTTGGGTGGCTCTGGCGCGGCGCGGAGGTCGTCTGGAGTCATGTGTCTGCCTTGGGTGCAACAGATGCTGAGGGCCACGCCCGGCGGCGTTCCCACGATTTGTGACCAAAGCACGGTTGACCCTCGCGTGCCAGCGGTTCATCGCCACGTTATGTTCCGCATGTTCCCTCGCTTTGAAACCCTGATCGATCCCACCCGCACCCCGGGCGAGGCGCCCCCGCCGCAAGGGCTGCTGGCGTTTTTCTGGCACTATGCCCGGCAGGTGCGCGGCCCCATCGCCGGGCTGTTCGTGGGCGGGTTGTTCGTGGCGTTGCTGGACGCCTCGATCCCGATCTGCATCGGCCGGGTCGCCGGGCTGGTCGCGACGATGCCGCCGGACGGCTTGCTGCGGGACGCTTGGCCGCAGTTGGCCGTCATGGGCCTGGTCGTGCTGGTGCTGCGCCCCTGCATGGTCGCCACGCAGGCCATGCTGGTCAACCAGGCGATCAACCCCGGCTTCAGCAACCTGATCCGCTGGCAAAGCCATTGGAACGTCGTGCGGCAATCCTGGACGTTTTTCCAGAACGACTTTGCCGGGCGCATCGCGAACCGCGTCCTGCAAACCGGGCCGGCGCTGCGCGAGGTGATCGTCAGCGCGGTCGATTCCGTCTGGTACATCGTCGTGGTGGGCGGCAGCGCCATGACCGTGCTGGCCTCGACCGATTACCGGCTGGCGTTGCCGATCCTCGCCTGGTTCGGGACCTACGCGGCCCTGCTGCGGGCCTTCGTGCCCCGGCTGCGGGACCGGTCGCGCCATGTGGCGGAGGTGCGCTCGGGCCTCACGGGGCGGATCGTCGATGCCTACACCAACATCCTGACCGTCAAGCTGTTCGCCAAGCCGCGGGACGAGGACGCCTTTGTGCGGGAGTCGGTCGATGAGCACACGGCGGCGTTCCGCGCGCAGACGCGGATGATCTCGACGCTGATCCTGTCGCTGACCGCGATGAACGCTGTGCTGCTGGTCGGCATGGCGGCGCTCGCGATCACCTTGTGGTCGCAGGGGCGCATCGCGGTCGGGCTGGTGGCGACGGCGATGGCGCTGGCATGGCAGATCACCAACACCGCCGGCTGGGTCGCCCGCAGCATCACCGCGATCTTCGAGAACGTCGGCATCGTGCAGGACGGCATGCGCTCCATCGCCGTGCCGCGGCAGATGCCGGACCGGCCCGGTGCCACCGAGTTGCAGCTCCTGGCCGGCAGCATCCACTTCGAGGGCGTCCGGTTCGGCTACGGCGCGACCCGCGGCGTGCTGCACGGGATCGACCTCCTCGTGGCGCCGGGCGAGCGGATCGGCCTGGTCGGCGCGTCCGGCGCGGGCAAATCGACGCTGGTGAACCTGCTGCTCGGCTTCTACACGCCGGAGGACGGGCGCATCCTGATCGACGGCCAGGACATCGCCGGCGTGACCCAGGAAACGCTGCGGGCGGAGATCGCCATGGTGACGCAGGACACGTCCCTGCTGCACCGCTCCATCCGCGACAACATCCGCTACGGCCGTCCCGCCGCCACCCAGGCCGAGGTGGAGGCGGCGGCGCGCCGGGCGCAGGCGCACGACTTCATCCTGCAATTGGAGGATTGGCAGGGCCGCCGCGGCTACGACGCGCATGTGGGGGAGCGCGGGGTGAAGCTGTCCGGCGGCCAGCGGCAGCGCATCGCCATCGCCCGCGTGATCCTGAAGGACGCGCCGATCCTGGTGCTGGACGAGGCGACCTCGGCGCTCGACAGCGAGGTGGAGGCGGCGATCCAGGAGCAGCTCGACGCGCTTATGAAGGGGCGCACGGTGATCGCCATCGCCCACCGGCTCTCGACCATCGCCCGCATGGACCGGCTGCTGATGCTGGACCAGGGACGCATCGTGGAGCAGGGCACCCACGCCGACCTGCTGGCCCGCGGCGGCGCCTATGCCCGGGCTTGGAACCGGCAGTCCCTGGGGTTCGAGGCGGCCGCCTAGTTCCCTTGCAGGAAGCCCCAGCGGTCCACCGCCGGCTCCGCCGCCGCCCATTTCCAGCGCGCGGCCTGCCGGCACAGCGACGTGGTGAACAGGAATGGGTGATCCCCGTCCTTCACGCTGAACACCACCTCTCGGCAGGTGGCGAGCGGCGTCGCGTATTCACGCACCACGGCCAGCTCGCCCCGGGCGTTGCCGATGGGGATGGTATGGCGGATTTGCCACGGACGAGGCTCGCCGACCGGAGCCTCCCCGGCGGCGTCGGCAATGGCGTCCTGCTCGCCCTGCTGCCGGCGGCGGGCGACATACCGGCGCACGGACTCCACGCCGGTGCGGACGCCAATGCCGACAGCGATGCCCACGGCCGGGTTTGCCGAGGCGGCTCCGGCCCCGCTGCCCGCGGCGAGGCCGGCCACGTCGGACACCGCCGCGCATCCGCCCAGCATCGCCACTCCAAGCACCGGCACTCCAAGCATCTGCAACAGCCGGCGCGTCATTGCAGCCCGCCCCAGCGGTCCGTTGACGGCTCGGCCGACGCCCAGCGCCAGGTCGCGCCGTCCTGGCAGATGGACGCCGTGTAGAACGCGCGTTGCGGCCCCTGGCGCGTGGCGGTGTCCACGCTGAACACGATTTCCTTGCAGCGGAACGTGCCCGCGCCGAATGCACGGCTGACGACGACCTGGCCCGCCTTGCTGTCCTCGATGGGCACGGTGTGGCGGACGGACCAGGCTTGCACGGTGCCGGGTTCAAGCGGCCCGGCAGCTTGGGCGATGGCGTCCTGCTCCGTGCGATGGACGCGGCGCTCCGCATACCTTACCCCCTCGCCGGCGATGGAGCGGACGCCAAGCCCAATTGCCGCCGCGCCGGCTGCGGAGTTGGTGACTGCCCCTGCAACCGCGGCGCCCGTGATGCCCGCCAGATCCGCCGAGCCTTCAGTCAGCAACGAGCCGCATCCCGACAACAGCAGGCTTGCCGCCATGACGAGGGAAAGCCTGCGGTTTCGCGGGAATCGTTGCATGTCACTCCATGGGGCGCGCTGCCCCATGGCAGAACCAGATGCGGCCTATCCGGTCAACCCCCGCCACATCGGACCCGGGGCCGAGGCCTTACCAGAGCTGGCGCTGCAGGACCCGGGCCTCCGGAATCGCCTCCAAGCGCAGCCCGCACTCGAACAGGGTGCCGTTGCGCCAAACCTGCAGGCGCATGACCTCGCCGAGCGCACGGGCGGAGACCGCCGCGGTGATGTCGTGCCGGCGCTTGATGAGGCGTCCGTCGATCGACAGGATGATGTCGCCGACCAGGAGCTTGGCGCGTTCGGCCGGGCTATGGGCGGCGACGCTTTTGAGCACGCGGCCTTCCTGGACGGTGCCGGGCACGGTTTTGTGCTCGGTCCGGACGCCGAGCCAGACCTGGGACGCCGGCGTGGAGGACCCGGATGTGGAAGCGGAAGGCGGGGTGATGCTGTTCGGCGACGGCCGGTCGGGCCAATGCGGCGCGGGCGGCTGGCCCCACCCGACCTGCTCGGCCCGTTGCAGCGCGAGGGCGTTCATCGCCTCCTTCGCCATGGTGTGCAGCACCGCAAGCGTCGCGTCCTCGATGCGGGAAGGCTTGTGGTCCATGACGCACAGCGTGCCGAGGGCGTAGCCGTCGTCGTCAACCAGGCAGACCCCGGCGTAGAACCGGATGTGCGGCGGCGCCACGACGTGCGGGTGGCTCTGGAACCGCAGGTCCGCCAGCGTGTCCGGGACCACCATGGCATGGGACGGGTCGGCGATGGCGTGGTTGCAGAACGCCAGCGAGCGCGGCATCTGCTGGATGTCGGTGCCGAATGCGGCCTTGATGGCCTGTTGGTCGCGGCCGATCAGCGAGATCATCGCGATTGGCGCCTGGGCCAGATGGGCCGCCATGCGCACCAAGGTGTTGAACGGCTCCCCAGCCGGCGATTCGCCCAGCGAGTACGATTGCAGCGCCGCGAGCCGCGCGGACTCCATCACCACGCGAAGCGCCGGCGGACGGTCAATGCCGGGCATGGCGCCACCCCCGAAGCAGCCGCGATGTGTCCAAGTTCCACCCTGAGCTTGTGCCAGCCCGCATCATGTTGCTTTTTCAAACCTGAATCGAGCGCAAAATATTAACCAGTTTGACCCGATGACGCCAGCGTTTGCTTGCGTCGCCATCAAGCCGTCGTGCCGCCTGGGCCGTGCACGTTGGAAAAGGGATGACGCCCGGCATACGCAGCATTACGTTGGAACAGTGAACATCCTCGCCCCCGCCAAGGCACGTTTGCAGATCGAGGTCGTGCACGACCTCGTGTGTCCCTGGTGCTACCTGGGCGTTCGTCGGCTGTTCCGGACGATGCGGCGGCGGCCTGACCTGACCTTCGAGCTGACATGGCGGCCGTTCCTGCTCAACCCCGACATGCCGCGGTCCGGCATGTCGCGGACCGACTACGTGATCCGCAAGTTCGGCGGCGAGGACCGTGCCCGGCGCTTGTACAGCACGATCACCGAGATCGGCAGCACGGAGGGCGTAGCGTTCCGCTTCGACCGCATCCGCCGCACCCCGAGCAGCGTCGATGCCCACCGGCTCGTGCGGTTCGCGTCCCGCTACAACCGGGGTCGGGAGGTGGTGGAAGCGCTGTTCGCCGCGCACTTCACGGACGGCCACGACATCGGCGACCTCGGCGTGCTGCGCGCCGTGGGCTTGTCCTGCGGCCTTGATCCGGCCGAGGTGCTCTCCTTCCTGCACGGGGACCATGAGGTGGATGCCGTCCACGCCGACAACCTGCGGGCGCACCGCTTGGGAATCAACGGCGTGCCCTGCTTCGTCGTCGCCGGGCGCCATGCCATTGCCGGTGCCCAGGAACCGGAGGTGATCGAGCGCCTGCTGGACATCGCCGCCATCGACGCGGCCGAGTTCTGAACGCGGGCGTTCCGGTGCCGCAAAGCCCGTGATTTCGCAATAGCAATGATCTAGGATGCGCCCAGCACGGCGGCTGCCCGCCTTTTCCGAGGATTGTCATGTATTCCAAGCCTGCCGCGCTTCTGGCCGCATATCTGTCCACGGTCGCCGTGTTGCCCGCCAAGGCGTCCAACATCAGCGCGGCTCAGGCCGACGCGTTGCAGGCTCGGATGCAAAGCTGGCTGCAGGGCACGGTCAACCCCGACGCGCACCTGGCCAGCCCAGCTTTGCAGGTCAGGCCGGAAGGCGACCATTACCGCATCGAGCTTCCGCTCGGAGCGCCCCGCGGCGGCCAGCCCAACCCGGTATCGCTCTTCGCATCTGCCTGGCCGCTCGAGAACGGGCGTTGGTCGTTTGAAGGGCCTTACCTCCCCTCGCCTGCGAGCTTCACGCTGAACATGCCGGTCCCGGCGAAGAACGGGAAGGCACCGGACTCCACCATCCCCGTCGAGTACACGATCACCTCGGGCAGCGGACGCAGCCAGGGCACGTATGACCCCAGCTTCGCCACGCCTTCCGTGATGACAAGCAACTCTCAGGGAATGCAGATCCGGGCACAGAGCGCATTGACCGATCAGCTCACCAAAATCGAACGGTCATCCAGCACCTACACGCTGCGCCCGTCCGGCTCCGGCCGCGTGGACTTGGCAGTCAATGGCACTTCGGAAGGCTTGGCTGTTGTCACCCTGTCCCAGGATGCCCCGTTGATGGAATTTTCGGCGCAGCAGACACGGACGACCGGCGGAATCACCGCCTTGTCCCGGGATCGCGCGGCAGTGATGGTCCCTGCGGTCGTGCGCCTCGCCACCGGCGTTCTGGCGGGACCGCCTGGCCCGGATGGCCAAGCTCCGGCAGCGCACCCATTGCTTGATCCGCAGCTGCTGCGCACCATCCTGCAATCGTTGCAGGACTTGGCATCCGAGTTCACCGTGGACGAAACCTTCGAGGGCGTTACCCTGCGGTTCGGAACCCATGGCGGCGCCGCGAGCCAGTTCCGGGTCGGGGTAGGCGCGAAGACGGACGGCGGCCTGCTGCAAGCGTCCATGGACTTGAACTTGGACGGCCTCGTCCTGCCCGACGCGGCGCCCGGCGCGATGGCGGAGCTGGTGCCGCGGCACGTTGCGCTTCACCCTGTGCTGACGGGGGTTCCGACGGAGGAGCTGATCCGGTGGCTCAGCGCCACGGCCGATGCAAAGGACGGCGCCCGCCCGCCCGGCTTCGCCACGCTGCTCCGGCGGGCCGGCGTGAGCGCCGGGCTGGACAGTTTCGCGCTCGAGATCGGCAGCACGAGCTTCGCCGGCGCAGGCAAGCTGACGACCCTTTCGCCCGACGCCTTGTCCGGCCAGGCGCAGATCACCGCGAGCAACTTCGACGACCTGATCGCCCGCGTGAACGCCATTCCCGACTTGGCCGGCGTGCTGCCGCTGTTCGTCTTTGCCAAGGGGGTGAGCCAAACGGTCGAGGGCCGCCTGGTTTGGAACCTGGCCTATCGCGACAACAAGCTGCTGGTGAACGGCACCGACCTGTCGGCGATGACGGGCCGGGCGCCGGTCCAAGGTCCAAAGAGCCGCTAAGCCTTACGCCGCCTGCGCGCCCTGGGCCGCCAGCCGGTTGAGGTTCGCCAACACGTCGCGCCCCAGGCTCATGCGCTCGGCCACGCCCATTTCCTTGACGACCGAGAGCTTGTGGTCCGGGCGCAGACGGATCGCGCCCTTGCGAGTGTTCAGCCAGGCGATCAGGCCGGCCGGGTTGCGGAACGCGTTGCCGCGGAAGCCGATCACCATGCCCTTCGGCCCGGCTTCCACCTTCTCCACCCCCGCTTCCCGGCACAGCCGCTTCAGCGTCACCACCTGCAACAGGTTATCGACCTCCGGCGGCAGCGGGCCGAAGCGGTCCACCAGCTCGGCCGCCATTGCCTGCGTTTCCGCGTCCGACGCCAGCGCCCCGATGCGGCGATACAGGCCGAGGCGCACCGGCAGGTCGCGCACGTAGTCCTCCGGGATCAGCACCGGCAGGCCGAGCTGGATGTTCGGCGTCCAGTCGCGGTCCTCGGTCCGCTTGCGCCCCCGCTCCGCCCGCATCTCGGCCACCGCGTCCTCCAGCATCTGCTGGTAAAGCTCGATGCCGACCTCGCGGATGTGGCCCGACTGCTCGTCCCCCAGCAGGTTGCCCGCGCCGCGGATGTCCAGGTCGTGCGATGCCAAGGTGAAGCCGGCGCCCAGATTGTCCAGCGTCTGCATGACATCCAGCCGCTTCTCCGCCGCTGCCGACAGCCGGTGCTTCTGCGGCCAGGTGAGGTAAGCGTAGCCGCGCTGCTTGCCGCGCCCGACCCGGCCGCGCAGCTGGTAAAGCTGCCCCAGCCCGAACATGTCGGCCCGGTGGATGATCAGCGTGTTGACCGCCGGCATGTCGAGGCCGCTCTCGACGATATTGGTGGACAGCAGCACGTCATACTTGCCGTCGCCGAACTCGGTCATCACCCGTTCCAGCTCGGTCGGCGCCAGGCGGCCATGCGCCTCGACAGTACGAGCCTCCGGCACGATCTCGCGCAGGCGCTCCGCCATGCGCGGCATGTCCTCGATCCGCGGCACGACGCAGAATACTTGGCCGCCGCGGAAGCGTTCGCGCTGGATCGCTTCCCGCACTACCACGCTGTCGAACGGCGAGATGAAGGTGCGGACCGCCAGGCGATCCACCGGCGGCGTCGCGATCAGGCTC
Source organism: uncultured Acetobacteraceae bacterium (assembly GCA_937858325.1). Classification (GTDB taxonomy): domain Bacteria; phylum Pseudomonadota; class Alphaproteobacteria; order Acetobacterales; family Acetobacteraceae; genus CAHJXG01. The sequence goes on along the minus strand of CALMAB010000563.1, from coordinate 2,778 downwards.
ATCTCCCGCACGCCCGTGAGCGCCAACTGCAGGGTGCGCGGGATCGGCGTCGCGGTCAGCGTCAGCACGTGAACGTCGGCTTTGAGCTGCTTCAGCTTCTCCTTGTGCGACACGCCGAAGTGCTGCTCCTCATCGACGATCAGCAGCTCAAGGTCGGCAAACTCGATGCCCTTGGCCAGCAAGGCATGGGTGCCGACGACGATGTTGATGCTGCCGTCCTTGAGGCCGCGCTTGGTCTCCGCCGCCTCCTTGGCCGTCACCATGCGGGACAGTTGGGCGACCGTCACCGGCAGCCCGGCGAAGCGCGCGCTGAACGTCCGGTGGTGTTGCCGGGCCAGCAGCGTGGTCGGCACGACGACGGCGACCTGCGCGCCAGACATCGCGGCGACAAAGGCGGCGCGCAGCGCCACTTCCGTCTTGCCGAAGCCCACGTCGCCGCAGATCAGCCGGTCCATCGGCCGTCCAGCAGCCATGTCCTCCAGCACGTCGCTGATCGCGCGGGCCTGGTCCTCCGTTTCGGCAAACGGGAAGCGGGCGCAGAACTCGTCCCAGCTTCCCTCCGCGGGCGCCAGGCTCACGGCTTCGCGCACGCGCCGGGCGGCGGCGGTACGGATCAGCTCGCCGGCCATGTCGCGGATGCGCTGCTTCATGCGCGCCTTGCGTGTTTGCCACCCGGCGCCGCCGAGCTTGTCGAGCGCCACCCCGCCGCTTTCGCTGCCGAAGCGGCTCAGCAACTCGATGTTCTCGACCGGCAGGTAAAGCTTCTCGCTGCCGTCGTAGATCAGCCGCAGGCAGTCGTGCGGCGCCGGGCCGACGCGCAGGGTTTCCAGGCCGTCGTAGCGGCCGATGCCGTATTCCTGGTGCACGACCAAGTCGCCCTCCGCGATCTCGGTCGCCTCGGCGATGAACTGGTCCGCGCGCTTGCGGCGGCGCGGCGGGCGGCTGATGCGCTCGCCAAGCAGGTCCTGCTCGCTGACCACGCTGACCGGCCCGGCGACGAATCCGCGTTCCAGCCCCAGGATGACGACGGCCGTGGCGTTGATGGGCAAGGCCTGCGCGGCCTTCCAGGTGTCCGCCTGCTCGGCCTTGAAGCCGTTCTCGCGCAGCAGGTGCGCCAGGCGCTCGCGCGACCCGCGGGTCCAGGCCGCCACCACCGTGCGCCGCTTTTGGGCCGCCCAGGCCGTGGCCTGCTCGCGCAGCTGGTGGAAAACGTTCTCTCCGGTCGCGGCGCCCGCCTTGGTGAACACGTATCCCGGCCGGCCACCGGCATCGATGCCCTCCGCGCCGTCCGCCCGGCCATACGGGCTGAACAGCATGACTGGCCCTTTGGCCAGCATGGCGTCCCACCCGGCGCGGTCCAGATAGAGCCGGCCCGGCGGCAGCGCGCGGTAGGGCACCTCGCCGTCCCTTGGCGGCGCCTGCCGTGCCTGGGCATGGTCGGCGATCATCTCCAGCCGCCGCTCCAACACCTCCTCCGACTGGTTGTCGAGGCTGACGGAAGGGTCGGGCAGGTAATCCAGCAACGTGTCCATGCCGACGTGGAACAACGGCAGCCAGTGCTCCATGCCGGGGTAGCGCCGGCCTTCGGAAATCGCCTGGTACATCGGGTCGTCTGCGGCCTTTGGCCCGAACAGCTCGCGCCAGCCTTCGCGGAAGCGGCTCACGCCTTCGGGGTCGAGCGGCACCTCGGACACCGGCCGCAGCACCAGGGCCTGCATCTTGGTGGTGCTGCGCTGGGTCGAAGGGTCGAAGCGGCGCAGGCTTTCAATCGTGTCGCCGAACAGGTCGATCCGCACCGGGTCCGGCTCGCCGGCCGGGTAGATGTCGATGATGCCGCCGCGGGTGGCGTACTCGCCCGGCTCCATGACCGTCCCGGCACGGCCGTAGCCGTTGGCTTCCAGGAACCGGATCACCGAGTCGGGGTCCACGGTGCCGCCGGCGCGCAGCGACAGGCTGACGCCCTCGAACGCCGGGCGGGGCGGCGCGCGCTGCACCAAGGCGTTGACCGTGGTGAGCACGACCCGTGGGCCGGATGCCGGCTCCAGCAGGCGGGCCAGGGTGGCGATGCGCTCGGACACGATCTCAGGGTTGGGCGACACGCGGTCGTAGGGCAGGCAGTCCCAGGCCGGGAAACGCAGCACCTCGATGTCCGGCGCAAAGAACGCGAGCGCCTCGGACAGGCGGGCCATGCGGCTGTCGTCCCGGGCGACGTGCAGGACCGAGCCCTTGTGCTCGGCCCGGCGCCGGGCGAGCAAGCGGGCGTCGTAGCCTTCGGGCGCGCCGTGGATGGTGGCGGTCATCGCGGCTGGCCCTCCCCGTCCTCGGCCGCCCGCCGAATCGAGCGCAGCATGGGGGTGTCGCAATCCGCCGGTATCGGCTGCCGCCCCGTCAGCCAGTCCGCCAGCATGGCGTCGGGCAGCTCCATCACTTCCTCCAGCGCATCAAGGTCGGCGTCGGTGAACCCAGCGATTCGGGCGCGGACAAAGCCGCCAATCAGGATGTCGTTCTCATACGTGCCGCGGTGCGTGGCGCGGAACAGGATCCGGCGGCGCCGGTGCTCGATAGCGAAGTCGGGGGCCGGGCTGGGGGACGGGTCGGTGTTGCTCTGCTGCACTCTTGGGTCCCTAGCGGTGGGCTGTCATATAGCGGCGACCTCCATAAAGTCAGCCCGCCCGTGTCGCCAACCCACCCTGCCGGTCAAATCGTGGATGATCCGCTCCTTCCGCTGTTCGCGCCCGTCACCGGGCTGCGCGGCGTCGGCCCGGCCCTGGCCAAGCT
>CALMAB010000562.1 GCA_937858325.1 uncultured Acetobacteraceae bacterium | reverse complement strand
GGCGTCAGATAGCTGATCAGCACCGCGTTGGCCCGGCGCTTGGCGATCATGCCCTCGGACGGGTTGTTGGACGCATACAGGTTGAAGTTCGGCAGATGCCCGATCAGCCGGTCCGGCCAGCACTCTGCCGACAACCCGGCCTGCTTGCCCGGCATGAACTCCAAGGCGCCGTGCGTGCCGAAGTGCAGCACGACATGGGCGCCGAAATCCTGCTGGATGTAGCGGTAGAAGGCGCTGAACGCATGGGTCGGCGCGAAACCCCGCTCGAACAGCAGGCGCATCGGGTCGCCCTCGTAGCCGAAGGCCGGCTGCAAGCCCACGAACACATTCCCAAAATGCCGGCCCAGCACGAACAGGCTGCTCCCGTCCGTTTGCGCCCGGCCCGGCGCCGGTCCCCAGCTCCGCTCGATCTCGGGCAGCCAGGTTTCCCGCCGCACGTGGTCGTCCACCGGGATGCGGGCGGCGACGTTGGCGTCGGTCCCGTAACGCTCGGCGTTGCCGCCGGTCACGGCGTCGCGCAGCGCGTCCACCGTGGCCGGAACGTCCACGTCGTAGCCGGCGTCCCGCATGGCGCGCATCGTGTTGTGCAGCGAGCGGAACACCGCGAGGTAGGCGGCGGTGCCGGTCGCCCCGGCGTTGGGCGGGAAGTTGAACAGCACCAGCGCCACCTTGCGCGCCGCCCGCGCGGTGCGGCGCAGCGCCACCAGCCGGGCGACTCGGGCGGCGAGGGTATCGGCACGCTCCGGGTGCGATGCCATGTCGCGCGAAGCCGCCGTCTCCGCCCCGCCGGCGCGCCCGCCAAAGGTCATGGGCGTGGTGCCGCCGTCCAGTTCCGGCAGCGCGACCATCATGGTCGCCTCGACCGGCATCAGGCCGCGCGGGTCGGCATGCCATTGCTCCAAGGTTTGGAACTCGACGGGATGCGCGGTGACGTAAGGCACGTCGAGCGCGGCCAGCGTTTCCTCCGCGGCGGAGCTGTCGTTGTAGGCGGGGCCGCCCACCATGGAGAACCCGGTGAGCGACACCACCGCATCAACCGCGGCGGCGCCGTCCCGCATGAAAAACCGCTGGATGGCCGGGCGGGCGTCCAGGCCGCTGGCAAAGGCCGGGACGACGCGCAGGCCGCGCGCTTCCAGCGCCGCGATCACGCCGTCGTAGTGGGCGGCGTTGCCGGAGATCAGATAGGACCGCAGCAGCAGCAGCCCGACGGTGCCGGACAGCCCAGCCTTCGGCAGTTGCTCCAGCCGGTCGAACACCCGGTTCGGCACGCGCGGGTGATACAGCCCGACCTCCGGGTACTCGATGGGCGCCGCGGCCGGGAGCGTGCCTTGCAGCGCCCGGCGCTCCCCCGCGGCGTAGCGGCTGACCAACATGCGGACCAGGCTCGCGAGGTTCTCGTCCGACCCGGCCAGCCAGTATTGCAGTGCCAGGAAGTAGGTGCGGACATCCTGCGCCGTGCCGGGGATGAACTTCATCAGCTTCGGCAGGCGGCGCAGCATCTTCATCTGCTTTTGCCCGGACGCGGGTTTGTTCCCGTCCTTGCCGCCGCCGCCCCGCAGGCGCTTCAGCATGGCAAGCGCGCCGGTCGCTTCCTGCGACATGTCGAAGCGGCCGAGCTTGGTCAGCTTCGTCACCTCGCCCGCCGACATGCAGCACAGCATGGCATCGCAGCCGTCGCGCCGGGCGGCCAGCGCCGGGGCCACAGCGCGGATGTGGTCCTCCAGGAACAGCATCGTCGCGACCACGATGTGGCCCCCGGCGATGTCGGCGTGGCAGGCGGCGAGCGCCGCCGGGTCGCTGCCCCACTCGTCCGCCGCGTGGACAGCCAGGCTGAGGCCGGGGATGTCGCGCCGCAGCCCGGCCTCTGCCCGGCGCGCGGCGCTGGACAGATGGCTGTCCATGGTGACGACCACGACGCGGACCGGCGGCGCGCAGGGCAGGGCGTCAACGGCCATAATGCGCCTTCGCGTCGTAAAGCGTTTCAACGGTGATGGTGGCGAGGCCCCGGTCCAGGGCGAACTTTTCCGTGTTGCGCCGGGCCTTGCCGCGGACGAAGAACGGAATTTTTCCCACTTCCTTTTCCGCGTCCGGCGCCCAGACCAGCGGGCCGGCGGGCGTCGGCTCTGGGTCCGGACGCGGGGCGGCGGCGTGGCCCAAATGCGACGGCGCGGCGTCGCCGTGGAACTCCGCATCCTCGCGGAACATGCCGATCAGGTGCTCTTCCAGCCCCATCATCAGCGGGTGGACCCAGGCGTCGAACAGCACGTTGGCACCTTCCCAGCCCATCACAGGGGAGTAGCGGGCGGGGAAATCCTGCACGTGCACCGGGGCCGAAATCACGGCGCAGGCGATGCCGAGGCGCTTGGCAATGTGCCGCTCCATCTGAGTGCCCAGCACCAGTTCGGGCTGCGCCTCCGTGATGCGCGCCTCGATCTCCAGGTAGTCGTCGGAGATCAGCGGCTCCACGTCGTAGAGCTTCGCGGCCTCCCGCACCTCGCGGGCGAACTCGCGGCTGAAGGTGCCGAGGCCCACGACGGTGAAGCCCATCTCGTCCCGCGCCACGCGGGCGGCAGCGACCGCGTGGGTCGCGTCGCCGAACACGAACACCCGCTTGCCCGTCAGGTAGTTGCTATCGACGGAGCGGGTGTACCACGGCATCCGGGACGGCGCGCCCGCCAGTGCCGGGGCGGGATCGACGCCGGCCAGCGCCGCAACCTCGTTGATGAAGTCCCGGGTGCCGCCGATGCCGATGGGCACGCACTTGGTCGCCTTTTGGCCGAAACCGCGGGCCAGCCACGCCGCCGCCTGACCGGCGATTTCCGGATACAGCACGACGTTGAACTCGGCCTCCCCCAGCCGCGCGATGTCGGCGGGCGTGGCCCCCAGCGGCGCCACCACGTTCACGTCGATGCCCAGCTGCGCCAGCAGGCGCGTAATTTCTGCCACGTCGTCCCGGTGACGAAAGCCGAGCGCCGCCGGGCCGAGCACGTTGCAACGGGCGCGCGCACCCGGCGCGCGCTCCGGACGCGCCGTGCCC
>CALMAB010000561.1 GCA_937858325.1 uncultured Acetobacteraceae bacterium | reverse complement strand
GGAACGTGGGCAAGTCCGCGCCGCTGCCCAGCCAGCTTGCGCTGCTGCAAAGCCACCCTGACCTGGCCGGCAAGGAAGCGCAGGCGGGCGCGATGACCGCATCCTCCGTGTCCGAGCAGGCCAGCGCCGGGCTGAACGCGCTGTCAAAGGCGGAGATCGCGCAGATTTCGGATTACAATGCCGCCTACAAGAAAAAGTTTGGGTTCCCGTTCATCATCGCGGTGCGGATGCACACGAAGGAGGGCATTTTCTTCGACTTCAGCCGGCGGCTGCAGAACGACACGCAGACCGAGTACGCGAACGATCTGCAGAATGTTTATGCGATTACCCTGCTGCGGCTCAACACGATGCTGGCGCCGAAGTAAAACGGCTGTTTGGCTGCGGCATGAATGCTGGGCAGCCGGGTCGCGGGCGGATTAGTCCCCCGTTTATGCCGCCCGCCCTGCCGCATCCGTGCGCAGGTCATCCGCCCGCGCCGAATTCGTATCGAGCTTCGCCATCGCCCATTCAACTTGCTATTGATAGTGATAGCATAAGTGATGGGAGGATCGGTGTATGGCCACGGAGCAGCTTTTGATACGGTTGCCGGAAGAACTAGCCCGGCGTCTTAAGCGGCAGGTGCCGGCGCGCGGACGCAGCGCGTTCGTGCAGCGCCTGCTGGAACAGGCCCTGGCTCCGGAAGGCGGCGAGGACGACCCACTCTACCAAGCCGCGCTGGAAGTCGAACAGGACGAACGGCTCGCGGCCGAGATGGCGGAATGGGACGGCACGGCTGCGGATGGGCTGGAAGCAGGTGCCCACACGGCCCAGCACGGGTGAGCCAGCCCGTCGCGACCCCTGCCGCCGTGCGGCGGGGCGAGGTGTGGTGGGTGGTCCTTGACCCCACGCGCGGGAGCGAAATCCGCAAAACGCGCCCGGCTGTAGTGCTGACAGCCGACGCCTTGAACCGGGCGCGGCGCACCGTGGTGGTGGTGCCGTTGTCCACTGGGCCGACACCGCGTCCGCCCATCGTGGTCGCGACAGCCTCGGCCGGGGCGGGGAGCGTCGCGGTGTGCGACCAGGTGCGTGCCGTGGACAAGGGCCGCCTGACCCGGCGCGCGGGGCAACTGGCATCCGCCGATATGCGTGCGGTCGAGGACGGTGTGCGGGTCGTGTTGGGATTGTAAGCCCAGGATCGCGAAGCTGTGCGACCGCGGGACCCCGCATGTGAGCATCGCGCCCATCCACGATGGCGTCATAACCCGCCCATGAAACCAGAGAGCTGGCCGGCTCACGCGCCCGAACCAGCACTCTGCTTGATACGTTTACAACAAAATCGTATGAAGTATGGAGGCCGATGCTGCCCGCCGCTCGCGCCCGGAAGGGATGGTGAAAGCATCGTCGAGGCTCCCGCGTCGCGATCCCCCTTGATCGGCGAATGCGTCAGCAATGTGAGCACTGACGGTTTCATTCGCCAAAGCAAGGAGGGTCTTTGATGCGTAGCCCCGACCCTAAGGTGATGGCGAAGGCTCTTCGGGTGTCGCTTGGCCAACGCCAGATCGACATTTCGCACGGCGTTGCACTGGATATCGTGGCGACCCAGTTCGGCATGGAAAACTGGAACGTCCTCGCCGCTGCGACAAAGGACGCAGCCCCATCCGAGGACGTGCGGTTCGGACGGACCAGCCCCATCATGCGGGTGTTCGACGATGCCAAAGCCCGGGAGTTCTACCTTGATTTCCTGGGCTTCACGCTCGATTGGGAACACCGCTTCGGCCCCAATTTCCCGCTCTACGCGCAGGTGTCCCGCGCGGGACTTACCGTGCATCTCAGCGGGCATCATGGCGATGCCAGCCCGGGATCAACGGCGTTCGTCACTGTCGAGGGCGTGCGCCGCTATCAGCAGGAGTTGGCGTGCAAGGATCACGCTTATGCCAAGCCGGCGCTGGAGGAATTGCCTTGGGGTCTGGTCATGACGGTGACGGACCCGTTCAGCAACCGTATCCGGTTCTGCGAGGAAAAGCCTGCATCATGATCACGTTCCATCAACCCTGACTGCCGCTGGCTGAGGTTTGTGCCGGGGCAAACGCGCGGACCTCAGCCAGCAACGCCGACAACGTGTGATCCCGCCGCATGGCGATTGCGGTCAGCACGCGCGTGTCATCCCGAAGGCGTCGCACATCCGCAAGGACCAGTTGGAGCTGACGGGCAATAAGGTCCAGGCTGGGATTGGCTTCGTCACTCACGCTTGCCTCCTGTACTCAGCCCGAAACTGGCGTAACGATATCGCTCCGCTAAGCCGCCGCAAACTGCAGCTCCGCCAGCCGCGCGTACAACCCACCCTGCCGCACCAGCGCCTCATGCGGCCCGGTCGCCACCACGCGCCCGGCGTCCATCACCACGATGCGGTCGGCCCGGCGCACCGTCGCCAGCCGGTGCGCGATCACCAAAGTCGTACGGCCTTTCTCCAGCACGGCCAGGGCGTGCTGCACCGCGGCCTCGCTTTCGGCGTCGAGCGCGCTGGTCGCCTCATCCAGCAGCAGCACGGGGGCGTCGCGCAAAAGGGCGCGGGCGATGGCGACGCGCTGGCGCTGGCCGCCGGACAGGCGGAGGCCGCGCTCGCCCAGGAACGTGTCGAACCCCTGTGGCAAGTCGTCCAGGAACCCGGCGGACGCGGCCCGGGCGGCTGCGCGCACGTCGGCGTCCGTGGCATCGGGGCGGCCGTAGCGGATGTTGTCCCACACGTCGGCGCCGAAGATCACCGGGTCCTGCGACACCAGGCCGATACGCGCACGAACCGCGCCGGGGTCGGCGTCGCGCACGTCCACGCCGTCCAGCAGCACGCGCCCGGCGGCTGGATCGTAGAAGCGCAGCAGCATCTGGAACACGGTGGTCTTGCCCGCGCCGCTCGGCCCCACCAGGGCCACGGTTTCGCCGGGTTCGACGCGGAGGGTGAACCCGTCCAGCGCGGACGTGTCGGGGCGGGACGGGTAGCGGAAGGACACGGCGTCGAACTCGACCCGGCCCACAGGAGGCGTTGGCAACGGCGCCGGGCAGGGAGGGGCGGCGATGCCGGGCGGCTCGGCCAGCAGCTCGGCGATGCGCCCGGCGGAGCCGGCGGCGCGCTGCACCTCGCTCCACAGCTCGCTCATGGCGGTGGCGCTGGTCGCGACCAGGATCGCGTAGAACACGAAGGCCGACAGCGCGCCGCCCGACATGCGGCCGTGCACGACGTCCAGCCCGCCGACCCACAGGCTCAGGGTGATGGCGCCGAAGCCGAGCACCACCACCGACAGGATCAGCGCGGCGCGCATCCGGGCGCGGCGGAGGGCGGCGCCGATGCTGTCCTCGACGCGGGTTCCAAAGCGGGCGCGGTCCACGGCCTCGTGCGTGAAGGCCTGCACGGTGCGCAGCGCGTTCACGGTCTCCTCGGCATAGGCACCGAGGTCGGCGATGCGGTCCTGCGCGCTGCGGGACAGCTTGCGCTCCCGCCGGCCGAACACCACGAGCGGCAGGACCACCAGCGGCACCACGGCGATGACGAGGAGGGCGAGCTTGGCGCTGGTGACCACCAGCATCACCAAGGCGCCGGCCGCGACCACGGCGGAGCGCAGCCATTGCGACACGGCGGCGCCGATCAGGCCTTGGAGCTGCGCCGTGTCGGTGGTGAGCCGGGTCAGCACGTCGCCGGTCCGCATGGTCTCGAAAAACGCGGGGGACAGGCGCAGCACCTGGGCATACAAGGCGGCGCGCATGTCGGCGGCGACCCGCTCGCCGAGCCAGGCCATGAGGTAGAAACGCAGGGAGGTGGACAGGCCGAGGGCCACGATCACCGCGAACATGGCGCCGGCGGCTTGGTTCAGGTGCGAGGCACCGTCCGCGGAGGCGAAGCCCTCGTCGATCAAGCGCCGCACCCCCTGCCCCAGCAGCAGCACCAGCCCGGCGGCCAGCGCCAGCGACACCGCCGCCGCCGCGGCCCGCCCGGCGTATGGGCGCAGGAACGGCAAGAGCAGCCGCAGCGCGGACAGGCTGGGCTTGGCAGTGACGAGGACGGTCAGCGTCGTGTTCCCTTCAGTTCGGCCAGCGTCACCGGCCGGAAGTCCCAGGCGTCCACGCCCACGTCATACTGCCGGGCCTGCGGGTGCAGGCGGCCGTGGCTGTGGCCGTGCAGGTTCAGCGCGCCGCGGGCCATGTCGCGCCAGGTGCGGAACGCGTAGTGGCACAGCACCAGGCGGGCGCCGTCCACCTCCAGTTCCATATAGGGCGCGGTGCTGGACCAGCCAGGCAGGCTCGTCACGGCGGGCGGGTCGTTGTTGCCGGTGACGAGGTGCTTGCGCCCGTGCAGGCCGTCCAGCAGCGGACCCGGCGCCTTGTGCCGCACGGCGAAGTCGCCGAGGTGCCACACCTCGTCGCCGGGCGCCACGGCGGCGTTCCAGCGGGCGACCATGGCCGCGTCCATCTCCGCCACGGTCGCGAAGGGGCGGCGGTAGAAGGCGCGGGCGGCGGCGTGGCCGAAATGCGTGTCGGCGGTGAAGAACACGGCCATGCGGCGCTGCTCCGGGACTGAACGGTTCGCCGCTGCCTGCGTTGAAAGGCCCGGCATCGCTTGAGAGGACCTATGGCACGCATCGGCTCCCCCTTCTTCACCATTCTGGGCGCGGCGTTCGCGGTGGCGGGCGCGGACAAGATCATCGGCAACCGCGGCTATGCCCGCATGTTCGACCACCTCGGCTGGTCAAGGACCGGGCTGCGCGGCGTGGCGGTGGCGGAGATGCTGGGCGGCGCCTTGCTCGCGGCCGGATCGACCCGGCGGCTCGGCGGCGCCATCGCGGCGGCGACCTCGGCGGCCGTGCTGGCGAGCGAGGTGCGGCGGGGCGACAAGGAACTGGCGGTGTCGCGCGGCCTGCTGATGGCGGCGGCGCTGCTGGCGC
>CALMAB010000560.1 GCA_937858325.1 uncultured Acetobacteraceae bacterium | reverse complement strand
GCTCCCGGTCAGACCGCCACGTCAGCTACGCCGACCTTTCAAAACGGGGTCTGAGAAGGAGCAGAGCATCGCCGCTCGGATATGGTGGACATAGACAACTCTTGTCATCACCCCGGGGATCTGTCTTTGGCCAAAACGCTAAAACATGCAAGTTTGGCCGCGCAAAAAACTCCCGAAGGGCTACTTTAGCTCCGTAACATGAGGTCAACATGAAAAGGCGATCACTTCCTTTTAGAGCGACCAAGTTTATCGTATTGGTGCTTTGCGCCGTTACCTTTATTCCTTCTCTATTGGAAGCACAGGATAAGAAGAATCAATCCTCTGTGGGAGAGAGTCAAGAAACCGATCAAAAATCAAGGCCCGGGGCGAACGCCCTCGATATTGGAGATTGCCCTGAAACAGCGGTCGATCTGCCTCCAGAAAACGATTTTTCGTGTGGGTGCTCTGGGCAACTGCTAACGCCAAGTACATGGATATATGATCCCAGCTTGCATATTTCCCGAAAAGGTCAAATATGGGGAACTTACATTTATGGATACGAGAGTCATATCTGCAATGCGGCCGTTCACGCTGGAGTGATCCATAAGGGGAAACCTGGACGGATTCTGATCCACTTTGTTCCTCCTCCTCCAGTTCTGAGAGGAACCACTTCAAACGAAGTTACGACAAACTTCCTCCCAAAACCGCCAACTCACCCGCCCTTTCAACTCGCTCCTGCTGGGAGCTAGGCTGAAAGGTTTGGAAGCGCAAAATACTGGAGGTGCAAAGCTTGGTTGTCTCCGGCATAGAAATGAGTTTCGGTGCCCTGGTCGTCGCTGCTGGCCTAGTTCTCTTTTATCTGGGAAAAGGGTCAGGTCAAAATCGAATCATGCTTTTTGGACAGACAATCGAGCTATCAACGCCAGCACTCGTCATCATACTTTTGGGGTGTGGAATTTTTGTCATGCCTACACTGTTACCCTTATTGATAAATAAGGATGAATCGGAACAGCATTCTAAAGAGGTATCCCGCACGGCAGATGTTGATATTCCCTCTTCGGGAAGAGCCGTTCACCCTGCAAACTCCGCTACTAAAAGTACAGGCGCAGCGAGCGACTGGTCAAACGTTCCATACCAAACTATTGTGCCCGGTGTGAGCGGTCGGATCACAAGATTTTCTTTCCACAACGCTAAGGCCACTGTGGAGGTAGCCTTTCAGAACGACAGCAATCACGACACGAATTTCTGTTCCCATCCTGACTCTTGGCGCATCAATGACGAAATCAACTCGGCTTCATACGGATGGCCTCTTCTGGACAGTGGCGGGACGGCAGTCTGTGACGGCCCACAATGGAAGCAGATGAAGCCCACCGACACTATAACGGCTTTTGTTATAATCGCCTGTCCCACAGGTGAGAACGATAACTGGTCGCTATACCTTCCGGAGTTGAGGCAAATGCCTCGTGGCCTTCGGTTTAAAAAAACTCCTTAAAGCCGCATTCACCGAACAGCACGGCAAGGGTCACAGCGCTGCGTATCAGGTCGCGCGCCACGTCCGCCAAAGGATCACCTACCCAGCCCCTGCCGCGCCGCCGTTGCCAGCGTGTCCGCGCGCTCGTTCATCGTGTCGCCCGAGTGGCCGCGCACCCAGCACCATTCCACCGTGTGCGGCTTGGCCGCGTCCAGGAGGCGGCGCCACAGCGCCATGTTGGCGACGGGATCGCCGGACGCGTTGCGCCAGTTGCGGCGCACCCAGCCGGTGCTCCAACGGGTGATGCCGTTGCGCACGTACTCGCTGTCGGTATGGAGCACGACGCGGCAGGGCCGGGTCAGCGCCTCCAGCGCCGCAGCGGCGGCGGTGAGTTCCATGCGGTTGTTGGTGGTGGCGGGGTCGGCGCCCTGCAGTTCCCGCTCGTGCGCCCCGAAGCGCAGGATGGCCGCCCAGCCGCCGGGGCCGGGGTTCGGCTTGCAGCCGCCGTCGGTCCAGATTTCCACCATCGGAGGCGAGGCGTCCCCAGGAGCGCCTATGGGGCCATCAGATCCCATAAGCGTGCTCGTCCCGCGCGGCGAGGTGGAAGCGGAGGCGGCGCAGGTACTCCACCGGGTCCTTGCGCGTCACCAGGGCGCCCGGCGGCGTGTTCAGCCAATCGAACAGCCGGGTCAGCAGGAAACGCAGCGCGGCCCCCTGGCACAGCACCGGCAAGGCCGCGCGCTCCGCCGGCAGCAGCGGGCGCACCCGGTCATAGGCGGCCAGCATGGCGCGCGCGCGGGTGACGTTGAAGCTGTAGTCCGGCTCGAAGCACCAGGCATTCAGGCAGACGGCGAGGTCATAGGCCAGCAGGTCCGTCGCGGCGAAGTAGAAGTCGATCAGCCCCGACAGCCGGCCGTCCAGGAAGAACACGTTGTCCGGGAACAGGTCGGCGTGGATGTGCCCGCGGGGCAGCCCGGCCGGCCAGCCGTCTGCGATGCGGCCCAGCGCCGCCGCCAGCTCCGCATGGAGGCCGGCCTGGATTTCGTCCGCGCGCCCGCCGCTGCGCGCGAGCAGCGGCGCCCAGCTTGCCGGTCCCAGCCCGTTCGGCCGGGCGGGGGCGTAATCCGCGCCGGCCCGGCCGAACGGGCTGGGAC
>CALMAB010000559.1 GCA_937858325.1 uncultured Acetobacteraceae bacterium | reverse complement strand
GCCCCGCCGCGACGTCCGCCAGGCCTAGCGCGCCGGAGCCGCCGGCGCGCAGCATGACGCCCGCGTCCAGCACCCGGCGGCACAGCGCCAGGTAATCCTCGGCCGCCACGCGCGGCGACCACCCGGCCTCGATGATCGCGCGGGCCAGGCTCTCGGTCGCCGCCACCCGGATGGGCGCGCCGTTCAGCGTCGCGCCCTGCCCCCGGCAGCCGGCGAAGACCTCGGCCATGGCGGGCGCGGCCAGCACGCCGAGCAGGAAGCCGTCGCCCTCGATCAAACCGATTGAGACGCACCAGCGGGGAGCGCCGCGGGCGTAGTTGCTGGTCCCGTCGATGGGGTCCACCACCCAGCGCAGGCGGCCGTCCCGGGTACGGCCGGCTTCCTCGCCCAGAAAGCCGTCCTCGGGAAAGGCGGCGAGGAGGCCGTCCGACAGGAAGCGCTCCACGGCGCCGTCCGCTTCCGTCAGCCAGTCCTGCCGGTCCTTGAGCGTCGCCTGGGGCGCGCCGGGCGGCGGGCGCATCCGCATCGCGAGCGCACCCCCCTGCTCGGCCAACTCCTGCGCCACGGCGAAGCGGCGGGCGAGCGCGCTCACGGGCGGACGCTTGACAGGAGAACGGCGAGCGGCTGGATGGGCGGCATGAAGCGCATGGTGGTCCTTCTGGGTGTGCTGGCCGTCGCGGGCTGCTACGGCTACGAGCCGCGGGTGGAAACCGACCGCTCCGCGCCGAAATATCAGGCCGACCTCCTATCATGCCAGGAATCGTCGATAGATGCGGTCAACAAGCGCAACGCCAAGACCGGCCTCGCTTGGCTCAGCTCCCCCGTGCGGCGGACGTTCCAAATCCGCGAGGCGATCCGCACCTGCGTCCGGGGGAAAGGCTACGTCGTCCCGGGATAATCAAGCGGCCAGCACGTCCAGGCGGTACTTCTCCGCGCGCTGCTGCGTGACGGGCCGCAGCGCCGGGGCGCAGGCGGCGACCATGGCCTCCGCCGCGTCGTCGCCGGTGCAAAAGCCATCGGTCGGGCCGTGCCAGTTCACCAGGATGATCGCGCCGCCGGGCGAGAGCGACTGCAGCGAAAGCCGGGCCGCAGCCGCCCGATCGGTGTCGTCAAGGTAGTAGAGCACCTCGGAAAACAGGATCAGGTCGAAGGCGCCGGGGGGCCAGTCCTGCGGGACCACCATGCGGGCGAACTGGACGTGCGACTGGTCCTGGCACCGGGCGGCGGCGCCCTGCAGCGCGGCCTCCGCGACATCGACGGCCAGGATGGCGTCGCAGCCCGCGGCGAGCTGCCGGGTCAGCACGCCGATGGAGCAGCCGACTTCGAAGGCGCGGGCGAAGCGCGGGCGGGGCAAGGCCGCAAGCGTGGCGGCGTACTTGTCGCGCTCGTATTCGCTGCTGGCGAACTTCCACGGGTCCGGGTCGCTGGCATACAGCCGGTCGAAATGCTCCGGGGTGACGGGGGACGAGTCCGACATCGGGGTCAGGCGGCGGCGCGGATGGCGGCGGCCTTGACGTCCTCCGCCGCGGCGCCCTGGAAAGTGGCGAAGTTCTTCTCGAAGCGGCTCACCAGGTCGGCGGCGGCGCGGTCATAGGCGGCCTTGTCGGACCAGGACTGGCGAGGGTCCAGCACCTCGTTCGGGATGCCGGGGATGTCCTGCGGCAGCATCAGGCCGAAGAACGGGTCCTGCACATAGCGGGCGTGCTTGAGGCTGCCGTCCAGCACGGCACCCAGCAAGGCGCGGGTGTGCCCGATGCTCATGCGCTGGCCGGTGCCATACGCGCCGCCGGTCCAGCCGGTGTTGACCAGCCAGCAATCGACGCCGTGCCGGGCGATGAGGTCGGACAGCAGGGCGCCATACACCTCCGGCCGGCGCGGCAGGAACGGGGCGCCGAAGCAGGTGCTGAAGGTCGCCTGCGGCTCGCTTCCCAAGCCCTTCTCCGTGCCGGCGACCTTGGCGGTGTAGCCGGACAGGAAGTGGTACATGGCCTGCGCCGGGCTGAGCTTGCTGATCGGCGGCAGCACGCCGAACGCGTCGGCGGTCAGCATCACCACGTTGCGCGGCTGCCCGCCGCGGCCGGACAGGTCGCAGTTGGGGATGAACTCGATGGGGTAGCAGGACCGGGTGTTCTCGGTGAGCGAGCCGTCGGACAGGTCGAGCCGGCCGTGGGCGTCCGCCGCCACGTTCTCCAGCACGGTGCCGAAGCGATGGGTGGCGGCGTAGATCTCGGGCTCGGCCTCGGCGCTCAGGTTGATGACCTTGGCGTAGCAGCCGCCCTCGAAGTTGAACACGCCGCTTGGTCCCCAGCCGTGCTCGTCGTCGCCGATCAGCGGGCGGTTGGGGTCCGACGACAGGGTGGTCTTGCCAGTGCCGGACAGGCCGAAGAACAGCGCGACCTCGCCCGGGCTGCCGTCCGCGGCGCGGCTGGTGTTGGCGGAGCAGTGCATGGGCAGCACGCCCTGCGCCGGCAGCATCCAGTTCATGATGCCGAAGATCGACTTCTTGATCTCGCCGCCGTACTCGGTGCCGGCGATCACGATGACCCGCTCGGTGAGCGAGACGACGATGGCGGTGGCGGAGCGCACCCCGTCGATGGCCGGGTCGGCTTGGAAGCGGGGGGCGTGCAGGATCACGTAGTCCGGGGTGAACCCGGCCAGCTCCGCAGGCTCCGGCCGGATGAACATGTTGCGGGCGAACAGGGTGTGCCAGGCTTCCGTGCTGACCAGGCGGACGCGGACGCGGTGGGCGGGATCGGCGCCGGCATACAGGTCCTGGGTGAACAGCTCCTGGCCTTGCAGGTAGCCCTGGACACGCGACTTCAGGACCGCGTAGTGCGGCGGCGCCAGCTTCTGGTTGCCGTGGCGCCACCACGCGTCGGCCGAGATTTCGGGGTCGTCCACCATGAACTTGTCCGCGACGGAGCGGCCGGTGTGGGCGCCGGTCTTGACGATCAGGGCGCCATCGGCCGAAAGCGTGCCCTCGTTGCGGCGCAGCGCGTGGGCGACGAGCTGGGGGGCCGATAGGTTGGCGTGTACGGCGCGCCCGGGGAACACGTTGGTGCCGGCAAGGGCGGACGCGGCATCTGTCTGAAAAGACACTGTGTTTGCTCCCTGTTTTTCCAGCCTATTAGGCGAGGCGCGCCCCCACCGTCCAGCGTCGTTTCGTACTAACCCCGCACCATTTTCGCGAGGCGGACCAGTTCGGTCCGGATGCCGCCGGCGTCCGCGACCGGGGCGGGCCAGGGAACGCGCAGCACCGTTTCCTCGCGGGCCAGGTCGCAGCCGTCCACGTCGCAGGCCACCATGCGCCACCCTGGGCGCCACCCCGGCCCGTCCCCGCCGCGGGCGGCGGCAATTCGATCGAGCGCGTCGGCGTGGTCGTCGTTGCAGTGGGCGATGACGCTGTGTTCCGCGGCGGCGACCGCCTCCACCGCGGCCGGGTCCCAGGAAAGGTCCGCCTGGCGGAGCCGCGTGGCGCTGGCGAAGCCGCCGATATACAGCCCGGCTTTCGGCGCCACGCGCCAAAGCTGGAAATCCCCGAAGCCGGCGTAGAACGCGGCGTAAGGGTGCAGCGCCACCCAGCGCGCCTTGAGCGCGGGGTCAGCCTCCGGCGCGGCCAGCCCGGTGACGGTGAGACGGGGGGCGGTCTGCGGGTTGGCCTCAACCGGCGGGCCTGCCACCATGACGGCGCAGCGCGGCTCGTCGCGCAGGTGGCGCGTGTGCTCCGACAAGCCGGACAGCAGCAGCAGCACGGAGCCGTCAGGCGCGGCGGCGGGCGTCACCAGGGAGGCGAAGGGCTGGCCGTCGCCGCTGGTCGCCAACGTCCCGGCCCGGGAAGCGCGCAGCAGGGCGCGGGCGTCCGGAACGGGCGTGGGCGTCGGCGTGGAGGCCTGGGTACTGGACATTACGATGCTCCCTGCATTCCGCCGCTGTTCATCCCCACATAGAGCGCACATGCTGGGCGTCCACCCTGCTGCCCGGCTCCAGGCTAGGTGATCAAAGGCGACACGTCCATGAAGCAGACCATCGCATTGGTTGACGACGACCGCAACATATTGACCTCGGTTTCCATGACCCTGGAAGCGGAGGGCTACCTGGTCCGCACCTATACGGACGGGGAAAGCGCCTTGCAGGGCCTGACCGCGAAGCCGGTCGATCTGGCGGTGCTGGACATCAAGATGCCGCGCATGGACGGGATGGAGCTGCTGCAGCGGCTGCGGACGCGCAGCCAGCTCCCGGTCATCTTCCTCACCAGCAAGGACGAGGAGGTGGACGAGCTGATGGGCCTGCGGCTCGGCGCGGACGACTACATCACCAAGCCGTTCAGCCAGCGCCTGCTGATCGAGCGCATCCGGGCGCTGCTGCGCCGCAACGAGACCAGCCGCGCCGAGGGGTCCGGCGCGGCGCCGGGCGGGGTCATGGTGCGCGGCGACCTGGTGCTCGACGAGACGAAGCACCAGTGCGCGTGGCGCGGGCGGGACATCCAGTTGACGGTGACCGAGTTCCTGCTGGTCAAGGCGCTGGCCGCCCGGCCCGGCATGGTGAAGTCGCGGGACCAGCTGATCGACGCCGCCTATGGCGAAAGCATCTACGTCGATGACCGCACCATCGACAGCCACGTGAAGCGGGTGCGCAAGAAGTTCCGCACCACCGACGACAGCTTCGACCACATCGAGACGCTGTACGGCATCGGCTACCGCTACAAGGCGCAGATGGGCGGGGGAGCGGTAAACCCCGACCATGCCGGACAGCGGCTTCTCCCCCAACGCCCCGCCCGTTCTGCTGCCGGCTGCGCGCCCGGGGCGGGAAC
>CALMAB010000558.1 GCA_937858325.1 uncultured Acetobacteraceae bacterium | reverse complement strand
ACGACGCAGGACATGATGATGTGGAACCTGCGGTCCGCCTTTCGGAC
The DNA here is from genome assembly GCA_937858325.1 of uncultured Acetobacteraceae bacterium. Taxonomy (GTDB): domain Bacteria; phylum Pseudomonadota; class Alphaproteobacteria; order Acetobacterales; family Acetobacteraceae; genus CAHJXG01. Next base: position 8,959 of record CALMAB010000558.1, on the reverse strand, counting down.
GTTTTCCCGGTAGCTGGCCTCGTCAACGTCAAGCATGTTCACCTGCCCAAGAAGGCCTGCGTGGCCCTGGCTGCTTCAAGCCGGGGGCGCCAGCCGCAACGTCCTCCGTTCCAGCCGGCCATGCGCCCCTGCCGCGTCTATATTGTTAGACTGTGTAGAGGAAATGTGAAATCCCAGCTATGGCACCCATCACGCTTGCGGCGGCCCCGGACGCCAACGAGCCAGCGGTGGGATGACCATCCGATGCCGGCGCGTATGGAGGACGTCGGCCTCATGCTTGTCCGCGACGCCAGGGCAGGGCAGCCTCTGTATGACGACGCGGCGCGGATCGTCCCCGCAGTCCTGCTTGCTCAACCAGGACGAGGCTGTGTTTGTGGTCTTGCCGATTCATCCTCGCCGGCCGACGCTCGCGCCAGTTCGAGCAACACCATCACATCGAACACAGCATGCGCCGCCATCGGGGCAGCCAAACCCCAGTAGTCCGCCATGAAACCAAGCGGGATGTTTCCCGCGATGTAGATCATACCTAGAAGGCTCATCCGCCAGCTTCTCGGGTCGATGTACCCGTGAATGGCCACGAAGACCACCGCCGTTGGCACGATGCCGAGCCAGTGCTGGATGGCTCCGCGAGCCATGATTTCTTCGCCTACTCCGGCGCACAGAGACAACAACACAACGTCCAGCGGACGCGTGAGCTGACGGCCGATCCCGGCGTGTCGAGCCACGACTTCGGACATGAACGGACAGCGAGCGAGATGGCGGACCACCACGCCGAAAGCCAAACCGTATGCAATTCCCGCGGACAGATGAAATGGCAACGGGCGCGTTCCGCCCACCAAATCCAAGAGAGACCGCCCTTGGACGATCTCGATCAGGAACCAGCCCGCACCTCCGAAGCCCACCGAGGTCGACAATGCCATCAGGAGCACTTTGTGCCTTCGTTCCGTGCTTCTACCCTTCGGAGTGCCCATGACCCATAAACCTCGAGGGTCTGCTGCGATGGGATGGAGCTGCGACCGACACGTAGAGGCCGCGCGTTCGTCGCCCCTCATCCGTCTTCGCCAAGGAAGAAGACCTGCGACTCCGCCGCCAAGCCGATGAACAACTCCGCCTGTTGCTGGTCCGACATGGTTGCGGCGCCAGCTTCTGCCATCGCCCGCTCGATCCGGTTGAACGCCTCCTCATGCTCGAAGTTGGCAACGCTCAGGAAGCGGGCCGGGGCATCCGATCCGTTGTGGAGACCGTGCGGCGTGTTTGCCGGCGCGAGCGCGCTCTCGCCCACCGCCGCCCTCGACGTTGTGCGCCGGCCGTCGCCGTCCAGCCCATTCACTTCCACTGCACCTTCAAGGACGTAGAAGAATTCCGCGAACGGGTGGATGTGCATTGGGATGCCGGTGCCGGGCACCAGGGCCATTTCGTAGACCGCGAAGGCATAGCCGGTGTCCTGGCCGGCGACCTTCCACTTGAAGGAAAGCCCGAGCGGCGAGACGACCCGCCCTTCGTCTGCCCTGATCATTCTCAACGGTTTGACAGGAAGCGTCCTGGCGAGGTCGCCGGCCTTCAGATAAATCGACATGTTGTTCCTCCAACCTTCTGGGGCGGCGCAACGGGGATGTCCGCTGAAGCGACCGTTGCGCCTGGCTTCCTCACGATGGTCATGAAGCGGGGGCGGGTCTTGTAGATTTCTGCGCGACTACGAGGAGAGTTTTGCGGCCGCCTCTGCTGCGGTGCCTGGTTGCGGGCGGCGTCGAACGCGTAGACGTGCCGGCGTGACGCCGTGGATCCTACGCATGCATGTCGTGAGATGGCTTTGGTCGGAGAAGCCGGTTGCGAGAGCTGCTTCGGCGAGGCCGCACCCGCGCCGGATAAGCTCTCGCGCTCGCCTGAGCCGAAGCCGTAGCACATACTGGTGCGGGCTGATGCCGACCGTCCGCCGGAACAGCCGCGGAAACTGCCATCGGTTCTGGCCGGCCACGTCGGCGATCAGGTCGACGGGGATGGGACCGTCCAAGCGGGACGCGATGAGGACGTTGAGCCGCCGAAGCGCGTCGGGACCCAGCAGCCTCGCGGCCGGCCTGCATTCATCTGACCCGAACTCGTCGAGGAGGCAGGCGACCAGGGTATCGGCCGTGTCCTGGTCATCGCTGTTGCCGGTTGTCTGCGACAGCGTCGCTGTCATCTCACCGACAAGCTCGAGAACCGGTTGGCTTCGCGCGTCGAGACGAGGACGCAGTGTCCCCAACGGGCGCTCCATCAACGCCGACGCGACAGCCAGCCGCTGCTGCGGCACAGCTATGAACGCGGCCGATGTCGGCCGGTCCATCGTGCCCTTCCACTCCGATCCTGGAGGGATGAGCGTGATATTGCCGTAGGCGGCGCGGTGCTCCAGATGGTGTTCGTCGATGCGACAGGTCGCGAAGGCGGGTGCGCCGAGATTGACGATCAGCAATAGGCGATCGCTCACCCCCTCGATTGTCGGTGCGACAGGGCAGCAGACTTTTGCAAGTGTCACCGAGTCGCTGCTGGTGTCCTGCGTCGTCCTGTGCGATGGCGCCGAGGCCGCGCGGGATACGTGATCGGCGGACTGCTTCTCGACCGTGTCTGGGACGAGGGTCGGGTGGCGTTCCTGGGCCAACGGAGTCGCCCAGGCTCGAGCGGTGAACGGCTCAGGCATGGAGATCGGCCCGATCCGTCGCTCCGGCCTTTCCGGAACCGTCGAAGAGCATGCGGCCGAGGGTCCGAGCGGTGGCGAGATGCGCCGCCGGGTCCTGGCTTTGCGCATCGAACAGCAGCTCGGACCTCGCGACGTGCGCGCCGCAGTAGTCGAAGATCCCGTGATCGATCTGAGTCCGCATCGTGCCGAGATAGCCGTGGCGCGCATAGGTGCGGGCATCGGCCCCCGCGACCGCGACGAGATGGACGCGGAGACGGCGGAGCTTCTTCACCAGCCCGGCGTCCTCGAAGAAGTCGAACGCCCAGCCATTGGTGAAGACGCGGTCGATCCATCCCTTCAGCAGGCCCGGCATCGACCACCAATACACGGGATGAACGAGCACGAGGGCATCGGCGCGGTCGATCCGGGCCTGTTCGGCGGCGACGTCGGGCGGCGGTGGCGCTTCGCGGCGATAGGCGGCGAGGTCGGCCGCGCCGAAGCGGGGATCGAAGCCCTCCGCCGCCAGGTCCACGGTTTCGGCGCTGGCGCCGGGGGTGGACAGCAAGGCGCCCTCGGCGATCCGAGCGGCGATGGCGTGGCTGAGCGACCCGGGATCGGGGTGTGCGACGACGATGAGCGCGTGCATGCGGGAGCCTCTTGCGCGGTGGTTGCGGCGGGGTGGCCCGCCGAACATACTCTTGGTAGGGTACTTTTAGTATATTAAATGTCAAGCACCGACGCGCGCGAGCCGCCTTCTGGTCCCGTACCCCGCCGCCGCTTGGCGAGGCGCGACCGGCATCGCCAACTCCTGGATATGGCGTGGCAAGTGGTGCGCGAGGAGGGAACCGAGGGGCTGACGCTCGGACGGCTTGCCGAGCGGTCGGGCGTAACCAAGCCGGTCGTCTACGACCACTTCGGCACGCGATCCGGCCTGCTGGCGGCGCTGTATCGCGAATACGACGCGCGGCAGGGCGCGCTGTTGGACTCGGCGCTCGCGGCGAGCGCGCCGACGCTGGCGGAGCGGGCGGCCGTGATTGCCACTTCCTACATCGAATGCGTGCTGTCCCAGGGCCGCGAGGTCACGGATGTGATCGCGGCGCTTGCCGGCTCGCCCGATCTGGAGCGGGTCAAGCGCGATGGTGAGGCCGCTTTCATGGAGAAGTGCCGCGCCGTGCTGGCGCCGTTCGTGGGAGGCGGTACGATCGGGTTGGCGGACCTGCGGGCGATGCTGGGCGCGGCGGAAGGGCTGTCCCACGCCGCGGCGACCGGCGAGGTCGACGCCGCGCAAGCGCGGGGCGTGCTGTCCGCCACCATCGCTGCGATGGTCGGCCGGCACAAGGCGGGCGGAGCGCCTGGCGCATGAAGGCCACGGCGGTGCGGAAGGCCGTCGGGCCGTCGCGCTTCGGGATGCCCCGCGTCCGCGCCGCCCTGATCGCAAGCAGGGGGGCGAAAAGCGCGAGCCCCGGCGCGCGGCCATCGTCAGCGGGTGTGAGCGGAAATCGCCGATGAAGGCAAGCCGCTACGGCCGGGAGCACCAACCGGCCAGGCGACCTCTCCCTTACACGGGTTCGCCGTTCCGTTGCGCCTCAGCCCCCAAGGCCTACTTGGCCCAACGAGCTGGACGGGCGACATCGCCAGCCACGGCGGCCGCGGCACGGGCCAACGGCGCCAAGGGCGGCCGGCCTCGTCGCCCAGCCCGCTCCTGATACGCTGGCAACCAAGCGCCCTGTCTCGCCGCTTGCGGGTGGTGGAGGCGGTGGGCAGATTGGGGCATGACGGATGTGCCCCTGCCCCTCGACCAAGGCCTGTTCGGCCGCCTTCGGCGCGACGCCGGGGCGGTGTGGGAGGGCTACGTCGCGCACGACTTCGTCCGGGCGCTGGGGCAGGGCACGCTCCCGGATGCCGCGTTCCGGCACTTCCTCGTCCAGGACTACCTGTTCCTGATCCACTTCGCCCGCGCGCACGCGCTCGCAGGGTTCAAGGCGACGCAGCTCGCCGACATCCGCGCCGCCGCGGCGGCGGTCTCCGCCATCGTGGATGTGGAGATGCCGCTGCACGTCTCGTATTGCGCCGGCTGGGGCTTGAGCGAGGCGCAGATGGCCGCCGCGCCCGAAGCGATGGAGACGATGGCCTACACGAGCGAGAGCTACCGCGAGGTGGTGCGCGGTTCGATCGCCATGCTGGACCGCTTGGGCGAGACGCACGGCGCGGCCGCACGCTACCCGCAGCTCCTCGCCACCTTCGTGGCCGCGACGCGGCTGGAAACGGCGTTCTGGGACATGGGCTGGCAAGCCGGGTCATCCTCGTCCCTGTCGGGGTAGCCGGACCGATGCGGTGAGAGGTCTTGAGTTATGGAGGGCAGGCCCGGTCAGACCCGGATGCGCTCCACCTCGTCGAGGCTGATGCCGTCCTGCCGGCGGTCGTAGAGTTGCGTCGTGCGCGTGCTGGCGTGGTTGGCCATGGCGGCGGCGTGCTCCAGCGTGCCGCCATTTCTGAGGTAGGCGGTGATCCCCGTCGCCCGGAAGCTGTGATTGCCGATCCTGGTCTCGATGCCGGCCGCCGCGGCCCGGCGCCGCACCATGGCGTAGGCGTTGGCCTGGGGCAGGGGCGTGCGGGTGAGCCGGCCGGTGCCGCGCCCGACCGTCCGTAACAGCGGCCCCTTGGCATCGTCGGCAATGCCGGCGCCATCCAGATAGGCGTGCAGGTATTCGTCCAAGCTATGGTGACAGGGCATCTCGTGGCGCTTGCCGCCCTTCTCGCGCAGCCGCACCCAGAGCCGCCGGTTCTGCACGAAGACGTCCTCCACCCGCATGGCGAGCGCCGCGCCGATGCGCCCGAAGCTGTAGACCATGAGCGCGATCAGCGCCCGGTCGCGCAGGCCGATCGGCGTGCTGATGTCGACGCTGTCGAGCAGCGTCCTGACCTCGGCCGGGTCGAGCACCGGCGTCTTGCCTTTGCGGACACTATGGGCCGGGCTCCGCACCGAGGCCGCGGGGTTCACCGGCACGACCTGGCCCATGACCAGCCAATCAAAGAGGTGGCGGATGGCGGCGAGCTGCTGCTTCACCGTGGGCGCGGAACGCTCCTGCGTCTGGCCCTCGATCCAAGCGGCCACGTGCAGCGGCTGCACCGCGGCGATCGACGGCACAGGGTGCTTCTCGCACCAGGCCAAGAAGTCCGTCACGGCGCGGGCGTAGGCCCGGCGGGTGTGCAAGTTGCGGATGGTGGAGGCGAAAAACTCCAGGAAATGGATACACGCCCGCTCGCCAGCGGCGGCGATCAGCGTCGGGATGATCGGCCCATTTGGCGATTGGACCGGCAGGGTGGCCGGGGAGGAAGCCGGCAGCGATAGAGCGCCGTCCATTAGCCTGCTGTCTCGGCGAGGTAGGCGGCCGGCTTCAGGATCCGCACGCCGCGCCAGGGATGCAGGACGAGCAGGTCATCATCGCTGCTGACGATCGTCGCCGCAGCGGCCGCGAAAGCCAGCTCCAGGTACTTGTTGTCCTTTGGGTCGCGGCAGTCCGTCACCCGTTCGCTCGGCACGAAGAACAGCCCAGAGGCGTGCAACTCCGAGAGCACCTCGTCGCGCAGCTCCGGATCGAGAAAACGTTGCAGCCGCGGCCGGGCAAATACGTCAAGCAACTCGGCGATCACGGCCTCCGATACGGCAATCTGGTCAACGCGGAGCGCGCGGCGCAACGCCAGTTCGGGTACGCCGTCGCGGCGGATGGCGGCGCCCACAAGCGAGGAGACGTCGAATACGATCACGCTGCGGACGGTGGATCCCGACGTTCGGCGTTGTAGGCGGCGAGCTCCTCGTCGACGATCTCATCGGTGAGCCCGTTCCTGTGTGCTTCGGCCTTCAGCGCTCGGATCGCGTCGAACAGCCGCTCGGGCCTTGCCGGGCGGACCATGCGGGTGACCAAGCGCTCCACGCGTGCGCGCGTGGCCGGATCCTCGAGCGCTGTGGCGGTGTCGGGATCCAACTGGAAGGTGACGGGAACGGTGCGGGCATCGTCGGGCATGGTCGGCCTCCTGACCCTGAGTCTAGCGACCGGAGCCGCACCAAGGCAAGGCTCTATATCCGATAAAGGACATTATCACATATAAACGCATGCCTCTTCTACTACAGACGGGGTAGCTTTCCGTCCGTCGCCTGGAGCGCTTCCAAACAGGTCGTTCGATGTCACAGCAGGAATCGGGCATCCTGTCCCTTCCCTGCGCGAGGGCTGCTTGGTCAGGCCGACGGAGCAGGTGCGGCGAGGGTGATGAACTGGTTCCCGACCGACACCTGCAAATGGTAGCTGGCCCAGTTCGTTGCGTAGTCGGCCGGGACGGGTATGAGCGCCGAGGCGACATACTGGTCGCTCACCTCCGCAGGCGTGGGCCTGCCGACCGGCAGGCCGACGCTCAGCCCCGAGCCGAACCCGCTGCAGCAGCCGCTGAAGCCGAACCCGCCTATGCCCAGGCTGACAGAGGGCGGGGGGTTGTAAAGGACATGGGGGCCGCTCAGGAGCGAGATCGCCGAGGCGGGATATCGCAAGCCCTGGCCGGAAACCAGCGCGGCGTCCGATGCGGGCTGCAGGCCGCTGACCATCACCTGCACGGCCCGGCCCTTCGCATCGTAGCGCACCTCGGCGGTGTTCGGACCGGGCAGCCTCGGGCCGGAGCACGCGGCGATGGAGAGCATGAAGCAGGCCGCAAGGAGCAGTTTCATCGGTCGAGCATGTCTGTTGCAAAGCTGCAACGCGACTGGGCGACTTTCGTTGCCGCTGCACAAGCGGTTCGGAAGGCCTGGGGCGCTCGGATGAGCGATGCGTCATCGCCGACCCTGCGGCTGCCGCCCAAGCCGGCCTTTCAAAACGGGGGCTGGCATGCCTCCGTGAGGCGGATCTGGTGCAACGAAGAAGCCTTGCGATTTCAAAGCCAACTACCCGATACAAGTGTCCTGATTCACACTGGGCGAGCCGAATGGATGCATTGCTCAAGGCAAACCCACGTGTTTACCTGGACAATGCCGCACAAGAGCAGGAGGCTCGGCCATGTTGATCGTCGCGCGCCGTTTGGCGATCATGGGCTCGTGCCTTGGTTTGTTGTTCCCTGGCGCGGCCACGCGAACAGCAACCGCAGCCAGCAAAACCATTGGCCAGAAATGGATCGATGGATGGAACGCGGTCGATCCGAGCCTGCTGGTCGAGGCCTTCACCCCGGACGCGATCTACGAGGACGTGGCGTTCGGGATAAGGAAGAAAGGGAGCGCAGAGCTGCGCGAGCAGCACAAGTCCGATCATGACGATGTCGGCGGGTTCTACGTGAAGCTTGTTGCCAGCCATGTGACGGATGGGCACGGCACCATCGAGTGGGTGTACGGCGGCAGGGATGTCGGCTTGTTCAAGACGGGCAAGCCGTTCGAGGTGCGGGGCGTGAGCGTGATCGAGGTGCGCGGCAGCCGCATCTCCCGCAATCTCGACTATTATGACATGGCAACGATCATGAAGCAGGTGGGACTTCTCCCTGCCTCCTGAGCCGATCCCGTTTGTGGACCCAATGACCGCGACGCTGTGCAAGATAGCCGTCGGCCAGGGCTATCCGGAAAGCATCAGCGTCGGCCGCTTCCTGACGCTTCGCTGACTTGGCTCCAGAACCCGCTCTTGCGGCTGTGCCTGGCGCGCAGGCGGGCGACAAAAGCATCATGCGTCTCGAACGTGCCGAAATCCTGGATGCTCGGTGCGAGCGACGCGCACTCGAGCAGGTGCCGGGCCGCATGCTTGTAGCGGGTCGACTTCGCGCCATCCAGCGTGTCCTCGATCATCGCCCGCCGGAGCAGGGTCGCCGCCAGCGGGTGCCTGCCCTCGATCAGCCGCGCCGCCGGGTCGAGCAGGAAATACAGGTTGCCGTCGATCTCCGACGCCCGCGCGAGCACGAGCTGCGCCGCACCGGCCTGGTCCGGCCATTCCTGGAAGAAGTGCAGCGCGGCAGAGAAGCTCCTGAACCCGAGCGCGTGCTGCTTGGCCCGGTCCTCGGCCTCGACGTCCTCGAAGTCCGCCAGCCGCTTCAGGTGGGCGCGCAGCTGCGTGGCGGAGAGCCGGCCCTCGAACGCCGCCCAGCGCAGCCGCTGCGCCTGCTCCGGCTGGCCCGTCGCGTCGAGCGCCTCGATGTAGGCCTCCTCCCATGCGCTGCCGTCGCCATGCTCCGCGAGATACAGGTCCTCGTCGTCCCGCGCCGGGGCGGGACGCGGCTTCGGCCTCGCCGCTTCCAGCGCGGCAAGCGCCTCGGCGGCCCGGCCGGCGGCGCGCAGGCGCCGGC
>CALMAB010000557.1 GCA_937858325.1 uncultured Acetobacteraceae bacterium | reverse complement strand
TCCAGCGAGTGGACGCCGCAGCGCAAGGCGCGCCCGATGGCCTCCGGCGTGTAATGGTGCGCCGACACGTAGGTCTGCGCGTCCTGCGCTTCCTCCACGGCCGCGGTCATCTCCGCCACGGAGTAGCCCTGCCAGGCGATGGGGTCGGTCGGGCTGGACACGCCGCCGTTGGCCATCACCTTGATGAACCGCGCGCCCTGGCGCAGCTCCTGGCGGCACGCGCGGCGCACCTCGTCCACCCCGTCCGCCACCCGGCCGAGCGCGCCGAAGTTCCGCGCCCACCGCGTGGGGTCGTGGGTGTCGTAGCGGGGCCGCCCGTCGGTGTGGCCGCCGGTCTTGGACAGCGCCTTGCCGCACACCACGAGGCGCGGCCCCGGCGCCAGGCCCTGCTCCACCGCTTCCGCCAGGGCATACGGCGCGCCGCCCACGTCGCGCACCGTGGTGAAGCCGCGGTCCAGCATTCCCCGCATGATCGGAAGCGAGCGGAGCACCGCCATGGCGTCCGGCAGCTGCGCGTTCAGCGTCAGGTTCATCATGCTGGCCACGACATGAACGTGGCAGTCGATCAGGCCGGGCATCAGCGTGCGGCCCCGCAGGTCGATGACCTCCCGGTTGTCCGCGGACCCCGGCCGCGCCTCGGCGTCGCGGATCACGCCGTCCTCCACGAGGACGTGGCCTTCGCGCGGCTCCCGCTGCGTGGCATCGGTGACGGCGGCGTTCAGGAACAGTGTCTGCATGGCTCGGCTCACTCCCGCTGCATCGACTGTAGGGCGGGCGCGGCCCGCCGCGCCAGGGGCGGCAGGACGGCAGCCACCTTTTGCGGCGCCGCCGTCACGCGGCCTTTCCGTGCGTGAGTTCCTCGGCGGTGATGTCCTCCAGCGACCGGTTGCGGGTCTTCACCCCCATGACCAGCACGGCGGCCGCGCCGGTCAGCAGCACCGCGGTGGTCATGCCGAACACGCCCGCGAAGCCGAACAGCGGATACAGCCAGCCCACCAGCACCGGCGACGCGATGGCGCCGAGACGCCCGATGGCCGAGGCCGTCCCCGTGCCGGTCGCGCGCAGGGCGGTCGGGAAGATCTCCGGCGTGTAGGCATACACGCCGGCATAGGTGCCGTTCATGAAGAACGACAGGCAGACGCCGGCCAGCATGACCGTGCTGTCGGAATGGCTGAGCGCCAGGGCGATGGCAGACAGACCGCCCAGGATCATGTAGCTGGCAATGGTGGCCTGCCGCCCGATCCGCTCGTTCAGGTAGGCCGCCGAGAAGTAGCCCGGGACCTGCGCCAGGTAGATCGCGATGGAATAGCCGAAGCTGCGGGTGATCGTCATGCCGCTTTCTACCAGGAGGCTCGGAATCCAGGTGAAGAAGGCGTAGTAGCTGAAGGTGATCGACAGCCACATCAGCCAGGCCATCGCCGTGACCCGGCGCAGCCCCGGTGCCCACAGCAGGACCAGCCTGCCGAAGAACGAGCCTTGCGGAACCGCCACGGTTGGCGGCCCGGCGGCGACGGGGCCGAGCACGTGCCCTTCGCGCCGGGCCTTGGCCTCGATCCGCGTGAGGACCGCATCGGCCTCCGCGGTCCGGCCGACGCTTTCCAGCCAGCGCGGCGATTCCGGGAGCGACCGGCGCCACCACAGCAGCATCAGGATCGGCGTCGCGGTGAGCACCATCACCCAGCGCCACGCGTCGGGGTGCTGCGGCACGACGAAGTAGCCGAGCAGCGCCGCGCCCACGAAGCCGAAGGAGAAGAAGCCGGCCAGCGACCCGGTGAACCGCCCGCGGAAGCGGCCGGCCACGAACTCCGTGAGGAACGGGGCGATGATCGCGGACTCAGCCCCCGTGCCCATGCCCGCGACGACGCGGCAGGCCAGGAACGTCGGCCAGTCCTGCGTAAAGGCGCAGGCGACGGAGGCGGCGCTGTAGAGCACCAGCGCCCACATCATCACCGCCTTGCGCCCGATCGCGTCGCCGATCAGCCCGGCGAACAGCGCGCCGAAGAAGAAGCCGGTGGGCGTCGCGCTGCCGAGGTAGCCCAACTGGATGCTGGTCAGCCCCCAGGCCGGGCGCAGCACCGGCAGCACGAAGGCGACGACCGCCGCATCCAGGCCGTCAAAGGAGTAGCCCAGCCCACCCATCATCAGGAGGTGCCAATGGAACCGTAGGAACGGCAGCCTTTCGATGCGGGCAGACAGCGACATCCATGCCTTCCTTGGGTGTGAAGGCCCGCAGGTATAGCCCGTGTCCCCGGCTGCACAATGGCGGCTGCACAACGCGCAGCCGCTACCAAAGCACCCCGTCCACCGGGGCGAGCGGGCGCGGCGCTTCCTGCTCGCCCAGCATCTGCCGCAGGTCCACCTCGATGGTGCGCGTGATGGCCGACATCGGCACGTCGTGGACCGTGCCCTCGAACGGGTCCTCCAGGTCCCGCCCGATCTGGTCCAGCACGTAAAAGGCGAAGCCGATCACCGTGGAGCCGACGGGGGTGATCGCGCCCAGGTCGTGCAGCAGGCCGACCGGCAGCAGCAGGCAGTAGGCGCCCACGAACACCCGGGGGAACTGCTCGAACTGGCGCGGCAGCGGCGTGTTCTTGATCTTCTCCAGCCCGCCCTGCGCGTTGGCCAGCTCCGACAGCGTGCCGTCCAACGCCGCGAGCCGCATCGAGTCCAGCCCGCCGTTCCGGTCCGCCTCCGCCAGCAGACGCCCCAGCTCGGCCTGCAGGGCGGTCGGCACGTTGGCCGCTTTCCGCACGCGGGCCTGCGTCGAGGCCGGCAGCAGCCGTTCCAGCTCGCTCCAAGGGTCCTGCCGCCGCAGCGCGAACCGAAGGGCGTGCGCCCAGGCGATCTGCAGGCGCACCAGGGCCGCCTTGCGCGAAGCGTTGGCCTCGCCTGCGCCCAGCATCGCCAGCACGCCGCGCGCAAAGGAGCGGGAATTGTTCACCGCGCTCCCCCAAAGCGAGCGCGCTTCCCACCAGCGCGCATAGGCGACGTTGTTGCGCAGGCCGAGCACCACCGCGAGCGCGCTGCCGAGCAGGCTGAGCGGCAGGTCTTCCACCGCGATCCAATGCTGGTCCCAAACGACGTAGAGCGCCGTCACCGCGATGTCGTAGGCCAGCAGAACGGCGAGCGGCCGGCCGACCGAGCGCAGGATGCGCGGCGCGTCGAGCCGCCGCGCGACGATCACTGGCCCGGCCGCCCGTCTGCCGCCCGGCCCAAAGGCACCGGCTCGCCGCCCCCCTCGTCCACCGTGTGCACGGTCCCGTCCTCGATCTCGTACACCCAGCCGTGCAGTGACAGGCTGCCCTCGGCCACGCGGGCGGCGACGGCCGGGTGGGTGCGCAGGTGCCCCAGCTGCGTTCGCACGTTCTGCTCGACCAGCGCCTGCACCTTGGCCGCACCGTCCAGCCCGGGCCGCGTCACCTCCACCACGCTGCGCGCGGCCTCGGCGTTGCGCAGCCAGGACGAAACGGTGGGCATCCGCCGCAGCCCGGCGGCGTCCGGGTCGAGCAGGCCCTTCATCGCGCCGCAGTCGGAATGGCCGCACACCACCACGTGGGAC
>CALMAB010000556.1 GCA_937858325.1 uncultured Acetobacteraceae bacterium | reverse complement strand
GCGCAGCCGCTGCAGGCCGAGGGCGTGCTGCGGGAGGCGCTGCTGCGGCTGTGGGATCAGGCGCGCGGCCGCAAGGTGGAGCGCGTCGCCAGCCTAGCCATCCGGGTGTTCGATCCGGCCGACGGCTTCCGGCTGCTCGGCGTGGTGGCCGCGGTGCGGGCCGCGGACGGCAAGCGGGTGTGCATCGCCGGCTGGTATGAGACGGCCTCCGGCAGCAGCCTACAAGTGGACTACGCCGGCACGCCGCAGGACGCCGCGCCGCTTAAGGACTTCCTCGACCCGCAGCTCCGCGCCGCGCGGGACAAGTCCGTGGAGGTCCGGTTCGACCTGTCCTTCGCCGCCGGGCTGCCGATGGCCGGCGACGCGGCGCAGACGCTGACCGAGCAACTGACGCGCCTCGCCACCGGCGCGGCGTTCGTGGAGGCGACCGCGACCGTTGCCCAACCCATCAGGGAGGCCGCTGAATGAGTGCACGGATCGCAAGGATGTCCAGCCTGTCCCCCTCGGCCTCGGCGCCAGCCTTTGAAGTCCGCATGGTCCGGCATGGGGCGGCGGATACCGAGGTGGAGGTGTGGCAGCTTCCGTCCCCCGTTTCGCCACAAGTGGCGGCGCCGTTGCGGATCGCCGGGCTGCGAGGCCGCAACCTGGATCTGGTCGAACACCGTGTGCTGAGGCTGCTGCACCAAGCCGGGGTGCGCTTCGCGCCGCTGTCCGGCCGCAAGGAGGCGCACCCGATGGGCGAGGCCGACGCACTGCGCCTGGGCCTGCTGTTCCGGACGCTCGCGCCCATGCGGTCGCGCGACAACGTGCGCGCCGTGGCGGAGGGGATCGAGGCGATGGGGCGGGAGGAGGCCGGCTACTGGCTGGGCATGGCCATGCACCGCCGCAACCCGCGCCGGGTCCTGACCGCGCTGCGCTCCTTGCTGACCGACCCGCACCGAGCGGGCTGACGCGCCGCGGCCGGTGCTGGCCGGGGCTGGATGAACTCACTCTAAATTTCGGGGCTGGTGATGAACGGTGTGCTGGAATTGCCCGTGGTCGGGGAGACGACGGAGCAGGGCGACACGCGGCTGATCGAGCGGTGGCTGCCAATTGCAGCACTGGGCGAGGAGAGCGTGCGTGAGCGGCGGTTTTCTCTCGCGGGGAAAGTCTTGCCTCCGAACAACTCGCTGCATGTTTGGTGGGCGCGGCGTCCGCTCATTGCTTCAAGAGCTGCTGTGCTTGCATCCGTCCTACCGACGAACATGCCGCATGACTTATTTCTTCGCCTAATTGGAATTCAGGGCGATCCAGTGGCGGCCCGGCGCCGGAACGACAGCAAACTCAGGGCAGGACAGACGCCGATGGGCGAAGCGGAATACGGCTACCCGCGCGCTTTCCGACACGCGCCAACCGACACTGAGAAGCGTATTTTTGAAAGGTATGGCGTCGGCGCTGATCTGGTTTTGCTTGATCCAACCGCGGGCGGCGGCGCAATCCCGTTCGAGGCTGCGCGCCTCGGCTTTACCGTCCGGGCTAATGACCTCAATCCGGTTGCTGCCATTATTGAGAAAGCAACAATCGAGTATCCCCTCCGCCATGGCGCAGCACTTGTCAGCGTATTTGAGCGTCTAAGCACCGAGTTTATTACAAAAAGTACACCGAAGTTCCAGGGCATTTTCCCCACCGAGCAGCCCGGCACTCAAGTTCTTGCTTATCTCTGGGCGCGCACCATCCGCTGCCCCTATTGCGAGGGCTTGGTGCCGCTCTCGCCCAACTGGCGGCTCTCGCCTGACGGCACCGGCGTGCGGCTGGTGCCGCGGCTGGGAGCCGGGCCGGGCGATGCGGCCCGGCGCTGCGAGTTCGCCATCGTCGCCGCGCTCTCCGAGCACTCCGCCGGCACCGTCGCGGATGGCGACGGCACCTGCCCCTTCCAGGACTGCGGCCGGGTGATCGACGGCGACGAGGTGAAGCGCCAGGCGCAGGCGGGCGGCATGGGCGAGCAGTTATTCGCTGTCGTGTTCAAGCGGCGGATCGAGACGCAGACCAAGGCGGGCAAGCGCGGCCGCGACAAGTGGGAGCGCGGCTACCGCACCCCCCGCCCCGAGGACGATAACAGCGCCGTCATCGCGGCACGGCTGGCTGGGAAGATGGAGGAATGGGAGGCGTTGGACCTCGTGCCGAACGAGGCGTTCCCAGCCGACAGCAACGACGACCGACCGATCCAGTATGGGATGCCGCTCTGGAGCGACCTGTTCAGCCCACGCCAATTGCTCGGGCATGGTACGGGTGTCGAGGTGTTTCGCGAACTGCTGGCCGAACGCGAGGCGTCGGGCGCATTGGACGACGTGACAAGGGCCGCCTTTGTCTATCTTGCCCTTAGCTTAGACCCCGTTTTGAAAGTCACGGAGCGGGCAGCCGTTTACGGTTCGGGTGAAC
>CALMAB010000555.1 GCA_937858325.1 uncultured Acetobacteraceae bacterium | reverse complement strand
TCCCAGCGGAGCAGCACGGCAAGCGCGAGCGCGAGGCAAAGACAGCCGGCCTCGCTCCGCAGCACGGTCGCAGCGCCGGCCGCGCGTGCGGCCTAAGCCGGCTGCGCCGAGGGGGGCCAGATGCTGCGGTAAGCGTAAACCTGCAGGTCCATCTCCACCGCGCTGCCCTGCGCGGAGAACACCAGGCTGTCGGGCGGGTCCTGGAAGAAGAACAGGCTCGTGGCCACCCGGACCCCGTCATCCACGAACAGCTCAAGCGTGCTGACGTCGAACAGGGCGCGCAGCTTGACCGCGCCGCCGGCCGGGTAATCGGTCGCGAAGGTGGGGGTGAAGTCGGGGTTGCTGAAGCCCTGCGTTCCTCCGCGGTCCACGTAAACCTTCTGCGCCGCCCAGTCATAGGCGACGACCAGGCTTTCGGTGCCGTTGGTGAGGTTAATGCTCGCCATGCCGCCGCCGGACGACGCGGCCGTGACCACAACCTCGAACGACTGCCGGCCGCCGAGCGGAAGGCTGAATGGGGTGCTTTCGTCCACGGAAACGGAGCCGCTGTGCAGCACCTGGTCACGCAGCTTCTCAATCTCGGGCACAGGGTTCTGCGCCAGCACGTAGCCGCTGTCGGACCCGGTGGTGCGCAGCGTGAGCACGCGGGGCACCGACATCTGGCCGCGCCAGGGATAGGTGGGCGCGACGTTGGTGTACTGCCAATTGCTCAGCCAGGTGATGGCGATGGCATCCCGCCAAGCCAGGTTGTTGTAGGTCTGCATCGCGTAGGCGTCCTTGGCGAACTCCATGAACCGCGTGCCGCCGTCGTCGGGCACGAAGTTGCAGCCGTCGAACTCGCCCACGAAGTACTGCGTGGCGCTGCCGCCCTGCGGCGCGCCGGGGTTGATGGAAACCAGCAGGACCCATTTGTGCTGATCGGTGCCCTCGACCCGCACCCGCACCAGGTTCGGCACCTCGTATTGGTCGCCGAGGAGCCCGGCCGGACCGAAGCTGCCGACCTGTGTCCAGCTCTTGAGGTCCTGCGTCGCGTAGAACAGCACCTTCCACTGCTTGGAAAGCGCAACGGCCATGACCCAGCTTTCGGTGGGGGGGTGCCAGAACACCTGGGGATCGCGGAACTCGGTCTCGCCACGGTCCACGACGGGGTTGCCGGCGTACTCGGTGAAAGTCAACCCGGCGTCGCGGCTGTAGGCGACGTTCTGCTTCTGGGAAACGCTTCGATCCCCATCGTAAGTCGCCAGCGTGTAGATGGCGGCGATCCCGCCGTCCGCGGAGTCCGGGAAGAAGCCGCTGGCGTTCAGCCGGTCCACGACGGCCGAGCCGGAGAAGATGTGCCCCGCCGACGTGTCATGGATCGCGACCGGCAGGTTCTCCCAATAAACGAGGTCGTTGCTGACGGCATGGCCCCAGCTTTGGTTCCCGGCTTCCATGCCGAACGGGTTGTATTGGTAGTAGAGGTGATACTTGTCCCGGAAATACACCAGGCCGTTCGGGTCGTTCATGAAGTTCTGAGGCGGGCTGAAATGGTACTGTGGGCGGTAGCGCTCGGAGTAAAGCGGCTCCCCGGCAGCACGCGCGCTGCCTCCCTGCACGGTGATCCCGGCCGTCCTGGCCGTCCACGCCGCCGTGGAAAGGAGCAGCAAGCCGCGCTTGGAGATCATGACCATTCTCCCGAAGTGGTGCCGGCTCGTTCTCGTGCGCCGTGTCACCGTTGGCCGGACCGCGACCCGGCGCAAGGGCGGATCGATTGCCCATTGCGCCAAATTGCGGGGTCCTTGCCGCGCGATTGGACCCGCGCAAAACGTTATTGTCAAGCAATAATTAGCAACCTACGCGGTTGCACCCAGTTTCCGTGCCAGCGGCCGTTTGCGTTCGTCGTTCCCACACCACTGCGAGGAGCGCAGCGACGCGGCGATCCAGGGGCCGCCAGCACGGCGCTCCGCCCCTGGATCGCCACGTCGCCAGGGCGGCTCGCAGTGACGAAAGGGGCGAGGCAAGGGGCCGTCTGTACGACTCCGGCTGTGCGGCAGGAATTGTCGAGGATTGTTTTGGTGCTGCTTTGGTGTTCAATGCAGGTGATTGTCAGGACCAGGCGAGGAACGTTCCATGCACCATCGCACGCTGCGCCACCTGCTTGCGGCGCTGCTCGTCCTCGTGGCCGTGCCCACGGCGCAGGCGCGGATCACCCGCCTGCAGGTCCTGCGCACCGAGCCGGCGTTCGGGGGCGAGTTGTTCGCCGGCGCCGGAGCCTATCAGCACGTCGTGGCCCGCGTCGAAGGGGAGCTTGACCCGGCCGATCCGCGCAACGCCGTCATCCAGGATCTCGACCTCGCGCCGCGGGACGCCCGCGGGATGGTTCGCTACGAAACCGAGGTCGAGCTGCTCAAGCCCGCGGACCAGGCCCGCGGCAACGGCGTGCTCCTGTTCGAGGTGAACAACCGCGGCAACAAGCTCGCCCTCGGCGCCTTCAACGACGCCGTGGCGCCGGGCATCGAGGCGCGCAACGGGCTGGGTTCGCCGGGCGACGGCTGGCTGATGCGGCAGGGCTTCACGCTGGTCTGGTGGGGGTGGGAGATGGACGTCCGCCCGGGCTGGAACCGCATCCTGATGCCGGAAATCGTGGCCCGTGCGCGGGACGGCTCCCCCATTGAGGGGATCGTGCGCAGCGAGCTGGTCACGCCGTCCCCGGCCAGCACCTTGCCGCTGAGCCGCAGCCAGCAGGTTCTGGTGCCGCCCCCCGACAGCTACGACAGCTACCCCACGGCGAGCACGGACAACCGCACCCCGTTTCCCGACGGCTTCCTGCCGACGCTCACGGTGCGCGCCCGCGAGCAGGACCCGCGCGTGCCCATCCCGAACGCGGAATGGAGCTTCGGCACCTGCGGAGGCCCCGGCATGGCCGTCACGCCGGACCCCAAGCACCTGTGCTATTCCGGCGGCTTCCAGCCCGGCCGGCTTTACGAGCTGGTTTACCGTGCGCGGGACCCGCTGGTGGGGGGTCTCGGTTTCGCCGCGACGCGCGACCTCGGCGCGTTCCTCGGCCGCGCCCGGGCGGACGACGCGGGAACGCCCAACCCGGTCTGGCGCGAAGGGCAGAAAACGGTGGTCGAGGGGTCGTCCCAAAGCGGGCGGATGATCCGTAGCCTCCTCGCCCTCGGCTTCAACGGGGACGAGGCCGGCGCCCGGGTGTTCGACGGCGCGTTTCCGCACATCGGCGGCGGGCTGATGCCGCTGAACCTCCGCTTCGGCCAGCCATACCGGGCCTGGGGCGAGCAGACCGACCACACCTACCCGGCCTACGAGTTCCCCTTCACCTACGTGCCGCAAGCCGATCCGCTCACGGGGCGCCGGGCGGGCCTGCTGGACCGCTGCGCCGCCACGGGGACCTGCCCGCGCATCTTCCACGTGGCGACGGTGCTGGAAATGTGGGAAGGGCGGCAGTCGCTCGGGCTGACGGACCCGCTGGGCCGGCACGACGTGTCCGACCCGCCGGAGGTGCGGACCTTTATCATGGCGAGCACCCAGCACGCGCCGGCGCCGGTGCCGCTCGCGGCGCCGGGCGCGAACACCTGCCAGCAGCAGTCCAACCCGAACCCGCAGGTTTGGACCATGCGCGCCCTGCTCGCCATGATAAAGGTCCGCACCTCCGGCGGGTCGGACACGTCGTGCCG
>CALMAB010000554.1:2125-3773 GCA_937858325.1 uncultured Acetobacteraceae bacterium | reverse complement strand
GCATTGTCGGACGTGACGGCGGAGATGGACGGATCGTCCTGGGCGCGGTTGAACTGCACGACCGGGACGCCGCGTGCGGCGCAGTGCCGTGCCAGCGTCGAGGACAGGGAAGCGGACGCCATGACGAGGCCGTCCACCTGATGGTCCAGCATCTCGGCGAGCGCGCCTTCCAGATCGGCGTCGGCCTGCGGCGCGATGACGACCATGACGTGGTAGCCGCGCGCCTGCAGCGCGGCGCATAAACGCTCCAGCACCACCGGATAGTATTGATTGTAGAGGTAGGCGACGACCAGCCCGATGACGCGGCTGCGTCCGGTGGTCAGACCGCGGGCCAGCGAGTTGGGGCGGTAGTGCAGCGCCGCGGCGGCGGCCAGGACGCGCGTGCGTGTTTGCGGCGACACCGACGCGCCGGGGGTGAGGACCCGGCTCACCGCCGACTGGCTCACGCCCGCGCGGCGCGCGACGTCCAGCGACGACGCCATTTGTCACTTTCCAAAGTCGGCTTCAGCAGATTGCCAAAGTGGACTTCAGCGAGGCATCGCCCCGGGATCGAACCCCACAAAGATGCCTAGACGGCGACCTTGGTCGCAGCAGTCGCGTCATCGCCGGTATTGGGCGTGCCAAATGGTTCGATGAGCAGCAGATGCGCCTCCTCTTCGGCCATGGGACGATGTTCGACCCCTTTGGGCACGACATAAAGCTCGCCTGGGCCGAGATGCACGTCGCCGTCACGGAGCTGGATCGTGAGCCGGCCTTTCAGGACAAGGAAGAAGTCGTCGGTGTCGGGATGGGCGTGCCAAACGAACTCGCCCTTTACCTTGACCACCATCACATCGTGGCCGTTGAAGGACGCGACGACCTTGGGCGACCAATGTTCGTTGAAGGCCGACAGCTTCTGTTCGAGATTGACCTTGGGCATAGCACAGTCCTCCCGCAGCTCCCGCCTGCAACGTGCTGCAGCCGGGTTCGGCAAAATGCCACCTGCTGCAGCCCACTCTGGCCAAATTGCAGTCGAGTGTGGCAGGGCCAGGCGTTACGAATCAACGCTCATCGCTGAAGCCGACTTTGGAAGGTGACAGATGGACGCACACGGCCCCTGGACCAAGGACGCTTAAGCGGCCTCCTCGGCGGCCCGGGTCGTTTCGGGAGCGGGGGAAAAGGAGTGCCGCGCGTAGAAGCGGGCGAGGTCCTGCGGCTTGGGCACCGTCCCGGTGAACACCTCCACGTAGTGCGGAATGCGCCTCATGCGGGTCGCGAGGTCCTCGCGGGTCTTCATCGAGATGTAGCCGATCTGGGTGAGGTAGATGGTGCGCGCCCGCGCGTCGGCCGCCACCGCGCTGCTGCCGAACCGCAGGAACATGGCGGCGAGGGCCGCGATCCGGGCTGAGTCGGCCTTCTCGATCTCCGCCGCCACCCCCGCGGACTGGAGCGCCCAGCTGCGCACGGCGAACTCGAACTGGGAGTCGAAGAGCGACGGGTCCAGCCAGCAATCGTGGACGTTGAGGATCGCCTCCGTGATGCTCTCGGCGTAGGCCGCCGCCTGCTTGGCCAGATTGCCGCTGTTCTTCTCGCGCCAAAGGTCCAGCAGCGCCCCGAGCAACGCGTCCCGGTCCTGGAAGAACCAGTAGAAGCTCTTCCGCGACAGCCC
>CALMAB010000554.1:0-2115 GCA_937858325.1 uncultured Acetobacteraceae bacterium | reverse complement strand
CCTGGATGCGGACGGCATCGACCCCGGCCTCCACCAGGCTGTCATAGGCCGCGGCGAGCCACAGCTCCCGAGACCCCCTCCCGCCCGCGTCGTCTGCTCTCGTGCTGCCCATGGCGTCAGCTAAGCAGGGGCGCAGAGTCCGTGCAACGCGAATGTGCGGCATCGTCAAGTCTGTTGACACTGGTGTACAGCAGGCTACCGTGGGGGTGTCCCGCCGCGAGGAACCGTCCGCCATGGCCGCCAGCGATCCGTTGCTCCAGCCCTTCAAGCTCAAGCACCTCACCTTGCGGAACAGGATCATGACGACCTCCCACGAGCCTGCGTATGGGGAGGACGGGCTGCCCAAGGACCGTTACCGCGCCTACCACGTCGCCCGCGCGAAGGGGGGCATCGCGCTCACGATGACGGCCGGCTCCGCGTCGGTGTCGCGGGACAGCCCGCCGGTGTTCAACAACGTGCTCGCCTACAAGGACGAGGTGGTGTCGTGGATGCGCCGGCTCGCCGACGCTTGCCACGAGCACGGCGCCGCGGTGATGATCCAGCTGACCCACCTCGGGCGGCGGACGCGTTGGGACACGGGCGACTGGATGCCCGTGATCTCGCCGTCGCACCACCGCGAGGCCGCGCACCGGGCGTTCCCCAAGAAGGTGGAAGACTGGGACATCGAGCGCATCACCAAGGACTTCGGCGACGCGGCCGAGCGCATGAAGGCAGCCGGGCTGGACGGGATCGAGCTTGAAGCGTACGGGCACCTGTTGGACCAGTTCTGGTCGCCCCTGACCAACGATCTGGACGGCCCGTATGGCGGCCCGCTCGACAACCGCCTCCGCTTCAGCTTCGACGTGCTGCGCGAAATCCGCGGGCGGGTCGGCCCGGACTTCATCGTCGGCGTCCGCTGCACCGCGGACGAGGGCCAGGCGGGCGGGATCGGCCGGGACGAAGCGCTGGAAATCTCGCGCCGGCTCAAGGCCAGCGGCCTGGTCGATTTCCTCAACGTCGTGAAGGGCCACATCGACACCGATCCCGGCCTGACGGACCTGATCCCGATCCAGGGCATGGCCTCCGCGCCGCACCTGGATTTCGCCGGGGCGATCCGGGCGGAAACGCAGTTCCCGACCTTCCACGCGGCGCGCATCCCCGACGTGCCCACCGCGCGCCACGCGATCCAGGCCGGCAAGGTCGATATGGTCGGCATGACCCGGGCGCACATCGCGGACCCCCACATCGTGCGCAAGATCATGGCGGCCCGCGAGGACGACATCCGCCCCTGCGTCGGGGCCAACTACTGCCTCGACCGCATCTACCAGGGCGGCGCGGCGCATTGCATCCACAACGCCGCGACCGGCCGCGAGGAAACCATGCCGCACGAGGTCGCCCGCGCGGACGCCAAGCGCAAGGTGGTCGTCGTCGGCGCCGGCCCGGCCGGGCTGGAAGCGGCGCGGGTGGCCGGCGAGCGCGGCCACGAGGTCGTCGTGTTCGAGGCGGCGAGCGATCCCGGCGGGCAGATCAGGCTGACGGCCGCAAGCCCCCGCCGGCGCGAGATGGTCGGCATCGTCGATTGGCGCATGGCGCAGTGCGAGGCGCTGGGGGTCTCGTTCCGCTTCAACACCTACGCCGAAGCCGCCGACATCCTGGCCGAGCAGCCGGACGTCGTGATCGTGGCAACGGGCGGGCTCCCCCATACGGAGGTGCTGCGGGAGGGCAACGACCTCGTTGTGTCCGCCTGGGACATCATCGCGGGCGACGCGAAGCCGGGCACGAACGTGCTGGTGTTCGACGACGCCGGGGACCACGCCGGGCTGCAGGCCGCGGAGATCATCGCCGGGAGCGGCGCCCGGGTCGAGGTCATGACGCCGGACCGCTCCTTTGCGCCGGAGGTGATGGCCATGAACCTCGTCCCCTACATGCGCTCCCTGCAGAAAAAGGACGTCACCTTCACCGTCACGTTCCGGCTGGAGGCGGCGCAGCGTTCGGGAAACCAGCTCCTGGCCCGCGTCGGCAGCGACTACGGAGGCGTGAGCAAGGAGCGGCTGGTCGATCAGATCGTGGTCAACCACGGAACGGTCCCGCTCGACGAGCTGTACTTCGAGCTGAAGCCGCTGTCGCGGAACGGGG
>CALMAB010000553.1 GCA_937858325.1 uncultured Acetobacteraceae bacterium | reverse complement strand
CCCGCGAGCTGGCCGACAGCGAGGCGCGCTACCGCCTGCTCGCCGAGAACACGGGCGACGTGATCGTGCTCGGCCACGCGGACCGGCGCCGGTCCTACGTGTCGCCCGCGGTGCTTCCCATGCTGGGCTACAGCCAGGAGGAGGCGCTCGCGGCCGATCTTCGCGACCTTGTCCACCCGGACGACCTGGGGCAGGTGCTCGCCGCCATACGCGGGGTCAGCCCCGGACGTCCCCATGCCTCGGTCACGCACCGCGTCCGGCACCGGGCCGGGCATTGGGTCTGGGTCGAGGCGGCCTACCGCCTCAGCGACGGCGAGGACCCTCCCATGGTCGCGTCCCTGCGCGACGTCACCGCCCGGCAGCAGGCGGCCGAGGAGCTGGAAGCCGCGAGGGCCGCAGCCGAGGCGGCCGCAAAGGCGAAGTCCGACTTCCTGGCCACCATGAGCCACGAGATCCGGACGCCGCTCAACGGCATCATCGGCTTCGCCGGTGTCATCCTGGACCGCTCCGACCTGTCGCCCGACCTGCGCCGCCAGGTCAGGCTCGTGCTCACGGCCGGAAGCTCGCTGCTCACCGTGGTCAACGACGTGCTTGACCTGTCCAAGATCGAGGCGGGCGGGATCGCGCTCGACCCGCGCCCGTTCGCGATGGAGAGCCTGGTCGAGAACACCGCCTCCATCGTGCGCGGCGAGGCCGAGGCGAAGGGGCTGGCCTTCGAGGTGGAGGTCGATCCGCAGGTGCCGGCATGGCTCATTGGCGACGAGGGCCGGCTGCGCCAGGTGCTGCTCAACTTCCTCAACAACGCCGTGAAGTTCACCCATCGCGGGCGCGTCGTCCTGCGGGTCGCCCAGGACGGCGCGGACGGGACCGGCGTGCGCCTGCGCTTCGCGGTGAGCGACACCGGCACCGGCGTGCCGCGAAACGGCCAGGGCCGGCTTTTCCAGCGCTTCTCGCAGATGGACGGCTCGATCAGCCGCGAGTTCGGCGGCACCGGGCTGGGACTGGCGATCTGCAAGCACCTTGCCGAGCTGATGGGCGGCACGGTCGGGGTCGAGAGCCGCCCCGGCGAGGGATCGACCTTTTGGTGCGCGGTCACGCTGCCGCAAAGCAGGCCCGCCTTGCCGGAGGCCGCAAGCCCGGTGCCGCGTCCGCGCCGCCGTTCGGGCCGCATCCTGGTCGTGGACGACACGCCGATGAACCAGGAGGTCGCCCGCGCCGTTCTTGAAACGGCAGGGTTCACGGTGGATGTGGCGGCGGACGGACCGTCCGCGCTGGAGGCCGTGCGGACCGGCGGCTACCAGCTCGTATTGATGGATGTGCAGATGCCCGGCATGACCGGCGTCGCCGCGACGCAGCGCATCCGCGCCCTCGCGGAACCCGTGGGTTCGGTGCCGATCATCGCCATGACGGCCAACGTGCTGCCGGACCAGGTCGCCGGCTACAAGCAGGCCGGCATGGACGACCACGTGGGCAAGCCGATCAACCGCGAAGCGCTATACGCGGCTGTCGATCGCTGGATGAAGGAGCCGTCGCAAGCCCTGGAAAGCCCCGGGGCGGACTCCGACAAAGAGTCGGACGCGCCGTTCTTCGACGGCGCGGCATACCGGCAGCTCGTCGGGCTGCTGGGCGAGCAGCGTGCCGGCGACCACCTGGGCAAGCTGCGCGAGGCGCTGCGGGACAGTTTCGCCGCCGATCCGGTCACGCCCGAGGCCCTGGAGCGCCTCCAAGGCGAGGCGCACGCCATGCTGTCGCAGGCCGGCATCATGGGCTTCGCCCGGCTCTCGCAAGCGTGCAGGCGCCTCGACAAGGCTTGCACCAGGGGTGGTGACGTCGAGGCGGCGGTGTCCGAGGTTCGGGCGCTCCGTGACGCGGTTGTCGCGCACGCTGGCCGCTTGATGGGGCCAAACCAACAAGGGCGAACCTTGGAAACGCTGAGGGCGACGCCCTGATGACACAGGACGCGAGGTCCTTTTCGTGCTCAAGACGAGCCTGTCGTTGTTTGGTTGATGCAGATCATGGTGCAAATGCACAGTCAGCCGAATGCAGTCCGTCTCTTCCATTGTTAGGACAGCAGTTCCGTAAGCGTTTGGACATCGCTCCCGTCCACGTTCTCCTAACAGGTTGACGGTCAGACTTCAGGCGGCTTCCCGCCCTAACGAGCGCGGCCAAGGTCAGGGCCGCCGGCCAGTGCCAGCCGGAGCAGGTCGAGCAGCGGCTGGAGCGCATCCAGCACAGCACGCTCCATTACCTGTTCCAGATCGCCTCGGACCACGCCCGGTTCGGCGAGTTCTACCTGTTCCCGGCCCACCAAGGCCGAGGCGTCGGCTCGGCCGTCCTGCGTAGGAGCGCCGCCGCCTGAGCAGGGAGTTCAGATCACATGGGGCGGATACGCATCCATGATGAGGCCGCGCACCTCGTGGAGGTCCCTGGCGACATGGGCGCAGAGCCGCCTGACCTCACCCGTCGGCTGCAGCAGGTCCGGCACCATGATCGTCGTCATGCCCGCGGACGCGGCGGAACGGACGCCGGCATGCGAGTCCTCCAGGGCCAGGCACAGCCGGGGCTGCACGCCCAGCCGCGTTCAGGTACGGGTCCGGCGCGGGCTTGCCGGCGGCGTAGTCCCCATGCGCGACGACGGCGTGGAACCGGCCATGCAGGGCGTGGGCTGCCAAATGGTGCTGCACGGTGTCGTGCCTGGACGACGTGGCTATGGCGCGGGGCAGGCGCAGCTCATCCAGGACGTTCAGGAGTTCAAAGACGCCCGGCTTCAAGCGGAGGCGGGTGTCTGCCATGGAGCGGAAGTGTTGCCGCACAGCCTCCCCGAACCCGTCCACCGGGAAGGCGGGACCGTAGTGGTCCAGCAACTGGACCCGGTTCACCGGCCAGGGATGGCCCACCATGCCGTGGAACACGCCAATCCAAGACGGCTTTGCTCGATTGCCAGACAAGCAAGACCGTCCCGACAACGCTTTTCCAATGCCGCTTGAGATCCATGATTGACCATTGATCGATTAAACGGAAAGTCGCAAGCCTCTTGTATCGAAACAACAACAGTGACGAGAACAGCATGATGCCGCCTCATAGCGTTTGGGATGTGACCCCTTATGGCACGCACCCGTTGTGCAGCCCGAGCTTTCCTCTCATTTCCGTGAGGTGTGGCTGCTCCACAATGCCGCGGCGAAGCGACCCGTGAGCTGAAGAAGGCACCTTGCCGCCCGATTGCCAGCATCGACAGGCCAAGTACCTGAACAACGCGATCGAGGCCGACCACGGCAAGCTCAAGCGGCTGATCAGGCCAACGCTCGGCTTCCAGTCGATGCGAACAGCCTATGCCACCCTGAAGGGCTTCGAGGTCATGCGCATGTTCAGGAAGGGTCAGTTCGACTTTTGGATCGAGTGCGTGGGCGGCGGCACGGAGGCGAGCTTCATCAACCGGCTGTTCGGGGTCCACGCGGCTCCTGCGGCATAGGCGGGCAGCCAAACCGCCGAACCGCCTCGCCCACCACCGATCTTTGCAACGGAGCCGACGCAGACCATCCACACTGGACGATGAACTTCGGGGTCAGGACACCAGCATTTGAGCATCCTCATGGGTTCCGCCGAGCTTGGACGCGGACATGCCATGCGACGGACAATGCGCCGAAGGCAGTTCACAAACTCGGTGACGACCGGCCATCAGCGTGGTGCGGCGGAGCTCCCGCGCACGACGATGCTGGCCGGTGTGATCGAGCGGTGCCCGTGGGTGCGCGCCCGCTTGTCCTTGAGGCTGTGGAGGAACCAGAGGCCGCAGCTGGTCGCCATCTCCTGGACAGGCATGCTCAGCGTCGTCAGCCCCTTACCCCACCACTTGGCCCAGGGTGGGTCGCCAAACCCAACCACCGAGAGCGCATCCGGAACCGTCACCTGCTTGTCGTTAAGCGCCTCCACGACGCCGGAGGTGAGCCTAACGGCGCCGCAGACGACGGCGGTCGGGCGGGAGCGCAGGCGCAACAGCTTCTCCACCGCCCCATAGCCGAACTCGTCCGTGGTTCCGCCAAGCAGTTCCCGAGCCTCGTCCGGGCTTGCACCGACATCCGCGAACGCCTTGCGGAAGCCTGCCACCCGGTCCGCGCCTGTGGGCAGTTCCACAGGGCCGCCGATGTAGGCGATGCGGCGGTGCCCCAAATCCAGCAGGTGCCGGGTCCCGAGGCGAATGCACTCCGTGTCGTCGATGCCAAACCAATCCGACTGCAGCGTGCCTACCCGGCGCAGCAGCTGCGCGTATCGGACGTTCGCCAGGGTGGCCACTGTTTCGCGCCGGGGCGAGGCTGTCGGCACGATCACGATTCCGGCGACGCGGGCGCTCACGAGGTCCTTCACGTGGCGCGCCTCCACGTCCCGGTCATCGTTGGCGATCGACAGGGCGATGTGGAAGCCCTCTCCATCGAAGCATTGCGACATGGACTGGGCGATGGTGGCATAAAACGTGTTCTTGATGTCCGGCAGGATCAGCCCGACCAGCTTGCTCGACCCTCCCCGCATCATGCGGGCCGGCCCGTTCTCGACGTATCCGAGCGCCTCGGACGCAGCAACGACTCGCATGCGCGTTTCGGCACTGATGCGTGGGTCATGGCTAAGCGCGCGACCAACCGTGGATACAGAGATGCCTAAGCGTTCGGCCACCTGACGCGCCGTAACCATGCCCATTTAAAGTCTTTCGTGCGCAAGCGATTGCACAAAGTGTGCCGGACCGTGTTCGGCGTCAAGCGCCGGGTCCTGTACGCCTTTCCCGTTCAAGAGCTGTGGGCTCCGGTGACAAGCGCGGGCACGGCCATGTGCCATGTCGGCGACTGGCCCTATGCGTCATGTGGACGCGACCCCTCGCCGAGGAGGAGGGTAGCATGTTGGTCGAACAGCGAACGTACACGTGCCGCCCGGGGCAGGCCGCTACCGTCCTGGAAGCCTCCATGGACGGCGTATGCGACGTGCAGACCCGCGTCCTCGGCAACATGATCGGAAACTTCACCACCGAAATCGGTCCGCTGAACCAGGCCGCGCACCTTTGGGGTTACGACAGCCTTGATTGCTTCGTCACGGACGTTCCGAGTTCGTCACCGTGGTAATCTTCCTAGGAGATACGGAACTGAAGAGCGACCTCATCCAATTTACTGGCGATGGTTTCATGTATAGCCTCCGGCTTCGGACGACGAGATCCCTGTAAGACTCGACAAACCTGTTCCATTCGACGTTCATCTCAAGTTCGACCCGGTGCGCCTCAGCTTCCTCTATGCTGTCATACCATCGATAGTGAGTGACCCGGTGCTGAACGCCGACAAGGGTATATAAGTAGGCGATCAAATGCGAGGTCGCTGCTGAGCCGGCCTGCAGACCCTTGCTGCGAAGCGCATCCCAAAATGCTGGCAAGCCTCCCGGTACGAGATCGAGCGACTCCTCAACGACAACAATGGCGTCAATAGCGCCCACGTTCCGGAATGCCGGCTCACCCGGCAGCCAGTCCCTTGTGTCCGCCCAGATCGGGTTGACCTCGGGCAACGGCGCGAGGCTCAGAAATGTGTTTTCCTGCGCCAACATCAGGCTGCGGCCTGCAGCGAAGTAGTCCGCGCGGTCGGGTGTGTAAACTCCGAACAGTCGACTCTTCCAATCATCGAGAGAATCGAACCGGTAAAGGTGGATGACCTGTTCGACCGGCCCAGAGATCGTAGAGAAGTAGCCTATGTTCCGCGCCAACAGCCCGGGAATCTGTTCCGGCGTATTCCATTGCCGTTGCAGTTCCCAGAACCGTCCCGCATTGCCCGGCTTCAGTGTATATGCCCGTCGCTCGAAGATCATGAGGGTGCTTCCCGGCTGGATGGACGACAGTCGGAGGAGTTCGGTTCCTGTCCGCGTCAGTGCCGCTTCCTGATAAGCGCCGCAGCCCGCTCAGCGACCATCATCGTGGACAGCGCCGTATTTGCGCGCGGGATCACGGGCATGATCGAGGCATCGGCGACGCTCAGACCATCAAGGCCGTACACTCGGCCTTCGGGATCGACTACGGCATTATCGTCGTCAGAGGCGCCGATAGCGCAGGTGCCGACTGGATGAGCCATCGGCACGGCAGATTGGGCGGCCAGGTCGGCGGAGATGTTCGGCTGCCCCCGGCCATCGAGCCGAATCCTATTGGCCCCAAGCAGCAGCGACAATATCGGACTCTGAACAATTTGAGGTAGGTCCAGCAGGGCGGCCAACGACGCCGAGAGGTTCCTACCGAGGACGCTACCCCGATTGAGAAGCTGGAGCGGTGCGCGAGAGGGAAACAGGAACGCGGCAAGAAACGCGGTCCGCAGCGCGGGATCATCAAGCATGCCGAGAACACGGCCGGCGGCTGAAACCATCCGCTCAAGATCGGCGCTTGCCGACATGAACCGGAAATCGACAGAGGGCAGTCCGTCGGGTGCCCCGGGATCAAGCCCGACTGAGCCGCGCGACGCCGGTGCATACAAGTGTACGCCGATCATCCCGAGCCGAGTGCCATGCGGAAGAAGCCCAGTCCTTGCAACGAACGACCCGAGCATGTCGCTGACTGGCCCGTCCGGGTGACCTGAGGAGAACCGGAGGCAGGCGACGGCAAACGTTTGCTCATCGACGTCCTGGCGGAACGCGGCGTTGAGCGTAACGCCAATGTTCAAAGTGACGTGGTTCTGCAAGTTGGCTCCGACACCCTCGCGCACCACCAGCGGCTGGACGCCGCACCGTTGCAGTCCGGCCGCCGGCCCGATCCCTGATCGAAGCAAAAGAGTTGGACTGAGGAGCGCGCCAGCGGAGAGGATGACGTGCCGGGCTGGTAGGCGCACGGACCCCTGTTCGCCATGCGCCACAATGCCGCGTGCACTTTTGCCCTCGATCTCGACCTTGGCGACCTCGGTTTGCGTCAAAATGCGGAGGTTGGGGCGACGGCGGACCTCCGCCGTAAGGTAGGCGCTCGCTGAGAGCCTGTTTGAGTGACCCGTTTGCGCCTCGATCCCATTTCTACCCTCGGAAGA
>CALMAB010000552.1 GCA_937858325.1 uncultured Acetobacteraceae bacterium | reverse complement strand
GAACAGCGCGTTGCCGATCGCCGCGGCGGTGGGACCGGCGGCGCATTCGCCGACGCCGCTCGAGGGCCGATCAGCAGCGTCGAGCAGCACTACCTCGATCGCAGGCACCTCGGAGAAGGAAAGAATCGGATAGCTCTCCCAATCGCGAGTCAGGACCTGGTTCTCGTCCCATTTGACTTCCTCGATCAGCGTCCAGCTGACCGCCTGGACGATTCCGCCCTCGATCTGGTTCAGCAGGCCGTCGGGATTGACCACCAGCCCCGCATCGACGGCGGCCCAGACCCGCTCGACGTGCACGCGCTCGTCGACCCGGACCTCCGCCACCACCGCGCAATAGGCCGCGCTGTTCTTGTAGCGGGAGAAGCCGAGGCCGCGTCCGCGCACCTCGCCGTCGTCGGGAGCCGTCGGCGCGGCGTTGGCAACCGCCGTCACCCGCTCCAGCGTCGCGCGCGCGCGCTCGTCTGTGAGGTGGCGCAGCCGGAATGCTAGTGGGTCGGCATCGGACGCCGCGGCGAGCTCGTCCATAAAGCACTCGATCGCGAACACGTTGCCGAACGCGCCGAGCGCGCGCAGCGCGGAGCTGCGCAGCGGCCCGCGCTGGATGAAATGGTGGATCACCGACTGGTTGGGGAAGAGATAGGGGGGCACCGCGTTGCGATCGCCGCCGCCGCCCAGCGCCAGCGACGGGTTCTCCACCGCCGGCTGCACAAACGGCTCGGCAAGATGCCACGCGGCCAATAGGCCGACACCTTCGCCCCAGCCCGGCCGCGAAAGATGCGGTGGGCTGTAAACTTGATATTTCCAGTCGACGATCGCGCCGTCGGCGGCGAGCTCTGCCGAGAGGTCCATCGTCATGGCGGGACCGAAGGGAGCGCTGACCAGCTCGTCCTCGCGCGACCAGACCACCCTGACCGGCCGGCCGAGCGCGCGAGACAATAAGGCGGCATCGAGCGCTACGTCGTCGGCGCCGTTGTGGCCATAGCAGCCGGCGCCGTCCTGATGAATGACGCGGACGATCTCCTCCGGCACCCCCAAAGCCATCGCCAGCTGCGACCGGAGCCCGAAATTTCCCTGCGTCTGCGACCAGACGGTTAGCCCCTGTACGATCCCGTCGGACTCTCGCCATTCCGCCACCGCGCAGGCCGGGCCGATCGACGCGTGGGCTAAATAAGGCTTGCTGTAGGTGGCATGGAACGACTGTGTGTCGTTCGGCTTAGACGCGGATCGCTCGGCGAGCTCCGTCGAGTCGCGCACATGACCATGCAGCCAGTCGACCATGCCGGACGGGTCTGGCAGGTCGGCGGGCGTCGTCCAGCGGACCGCCGTTTGCGCGACCGCGATCGCGCGCAAGGCGTCCTCCTCGCGCGGTGCAACGACACCGACGAATCGCCCGTTGACGACGATCTGCACCGCCGGCACGCGCGACCGCAGCTTTTCCTCGTCGACGCCCGCCAACTGGGCATCGCTAGACGGCGGCCGTACGATGCGTCCGTGCCACATATCCGGCAGGTCGAGGTCATGGACATAGGCCGCGCCGCTTAGCTTGCGCGGCAGGTCGCGCCGCGGGACGCTTCGCCCAACCACGCGGTACGCCGCGGAAGGTTTGGGCGCGACATTCCCGGTGATCTCCTGATGTAGATCGACCTCCTCGAGAAGACCCCAATAGTCGATCGATCCGCCCGTAGCCGACACGAACGAGCCGTCGCGCACCGTCAGCGTGGCGGGATCAACTCCAAGGCGCCTAGCCGCCGCTGCAGCGAACGTCTCGCGCACCTCGGCGCAGGCGATGCGGACCGCCAGGCCGCCGCGTTCGATCGAGATACTTGCCGACGTCCACCACTCGTTCGGGCATAATCCGGTGTCGCCCGACACAAGGTCGAGCACGTCGAGCGGCACCCCCAGTTCCTCGGCGGCGATCTGCGCAATCGCCGTGCCGATCCCCTGACCCAGTTCCACCTTGCCGTTACGGACCTGGACCCGGCCGCCGGGTTCGAACCGAACCCAGTCCGCCATCTTGCCATCGGGCTTGACGCCGACCCAGCTCGTCATCGTCCGATCGAGATCGGGTCGCGGCGCCAGCCCGGTCCGGCTCATGCGTGGCCCCCCGCTTGCCGCACCGCGCGTAGGATGCGGACATGAGCTCCGCATCGGCAAAGGTGCTTGTCGAGCGCCTCCAGAATCCGCCCTTCGTCGGGCGCTCCGTCCTCTTCTAACAGCGCCTTGCAGCGCATGATGATGCCGTTGATGCAATAGCCACACTGTGCCGCCTGCATGTCGAGGAAGGCGCGCTGCAGGGGATGCGGCTGCTCGACGCTGCCGATCCCCTCGATCGTCAGGACGTCGTGATCGAGCGCCGCCCACAGCGGCGTATCGCACGACGCGACGGCACGGCCGTCGATCTGCACCGTGCAGGCGCCGCACGCGCCGACCCCGCAGCCGAAGCGCGTGCCCTTCAGCCCCAGATCATTGCGGAGGACGTAGAGGAGAGGGGTGTCGGGTTCCGCAGCGACCCGACGCGTCTCGCCGTTGACCCGCAGCTCCCTCACGGCGTCAGAAGCCGACGTCATCGGCCCAACCTTCGCGCTTCGCGCGTCGAACCAGATACGCCCACATGTTGTCGAAGTAGAAGTTGGAATTGAGGAACTTCTTGGCTTCCTCGATCGCCGAGTCGGGCATCAGATGGAGTTCGCCGGCGGCCATCGCCTTAAGTTGTACTCCAAGCGAGGCTTCGAGCTCGATCACCCGCAGCACGGTCTGCGCGATAGAGACATGCGCTACCATGAGGCCGTGGTGCTTCAGAATCAGGCCGCTCGTGCTCGCAAACTCGCGCGCCATGATCTTGCCCTGTTCAGCGATGCTGAACGTGTCTTCGTAATCCTCGACCAGTCGCACGTCGCCGTGCCAGCGCGCCGCATTGTTGTCGATCGGAAGCAGCGAGGTGGCGATGGCGCCGGCCGCGACGCCGTTGTCGCCGTGATGATGCCCGATGCACATCACTTTGGGGTTCTCGCGGTAGACCGGGCCGTGCGCAGCCATGGTAGGATTGATGCGGGCGTCGGGATCCTTCGGTTTGCCGTCGAAATCGACCTCGCAAATGGTCGCCAAGCTGACTTCCTCGACGCTTTGGCCGAAGGTGTATACCCAGAACGTGTCCGCGTCGGGGGACCGGGCGGTGAGATGCGCGAGCAGTCCCCTGCCCAGCCCCAGCATGCCCATGATCCGGTATCCTAGGACGAGGTTCTGTTTCAGATCGTTTGTCGCGGCTGTAGCCATGAGCTCCTCCCATCCCGAGTGATGCAGCCTGCGCGGCAGGTCGACAACGATTGGGGTGTCACGGGCTCCTGCCCGCTCCTAAAGCATATGACCCAGCCGCCTTGGGAATTGAAATCGAACCTTTTGCGTGCCGTTATCGACACAATGGATACCAGGAACCTCGATCTCGGATTGCTCGTGACGCTCGAAGCCTTGCTTGTGGAACGCAACGTCACACGCGCCGCGCGCCGGCTGAACCTCAGTCAGCCGGCCTTGTCGGCGCGGCTGGCGCGGCTCCGTGAGGCGCTCGGCGATCCGCTCCTGATCCCGGCCCAGCGCGGGATGGTGCTGACCCAGCGGGCACTTGAGCTG
Source organism: uncultured Acetobacteraceae bacterium (assembly GCA_937858325.1). Lineage (GTDB taxonomy): Bacteria > Pseudomonadota > Alphaproteobacteria > Acetobacterales > Acetobacteraceae > CAHJXG01. Next base: position 677 of record CALMAB010000552.1, on the reverse strand, counting down.
ATGCAGCCACTGCACGAGGCGCTGGAGAGTGTCCGCCGCGTTGTCGAGCAAGGAGCGCCGATTGATCCGGCGACCATGCAGGCAACCCTGGTGATCGCGGCGAGCGACTACGTTCAGTATGCGCTACTGGCGCGCTTCTTGGTCGCGTTGCGGGCCGAGGCGCCGATGGTCCGCATAGCGTGGCGGGCGCTCGACGTGATGGCACTCACGACGCAGCTGGAGCGTGGTGAGGTGGACCTGGCCTTGGCTGCGCCCGAACACGCGCCGGCGGCGATGCGCCAGCGCCGACTCTACGAGGAGGGTTACGCGGTCATCGCACGACAGGGGCATCCAAGCGTGCAGGGCGATCTGGGGCTGGACGTGTTCTGCGCGCTGGACCACGTCGTCGTATCGCCTCAGGGTGGCGGCTTTACCGGGCCTACCGACGCAGCGCTTGAAGCAATCGGCCGTCGTCGCACCGTCGCCTTGTCCACATCGGGCTTCCTGATCGTGCCGGAGATCGTGTCACGATCCGACATGATCGCACTGATCCCGCGCCGGATCGCAGAAGGCTGGTCGGAACGGGTGCAGGTGCTGGAACCGCCGCTCACCATACCTGGATTCGTCATCGCCAGTATCTGGCACGAACGGACGACTACCCACCCGGCACAGAGCTGGCTACGTGACCGACTTGCCGC
>CALMAB010000551.1 GCA_937858325.1 uncultured Acetobacteraceae bacterium | reverse complement strand
GGTGCTGCAGGCGCAGGCGCTGGTCGATTTGGCGGCAACGCGCCGATGACGGCCGATCCCCGCACGTAACGGATCTGCCGCCGCGGCGAAAACGACCCGCATGCCCCTTTCGGCATACGGCAACAAGGCTAGGGCTGGGGCGGGGAAACGGGGCGTGCACTGGGGGATCTCGGCACTCGTGAAGACTTTCGTATCGCCGCAAACGTCGCTGGGGGACCTCGACGCCGGCTCTGCGGCGTCGCTCATCGCGGCGTCGTCCGACGTGACCCTGATCGTCGATCCGCACGGCACGATCCGCGACACGGCGTTCCAAAGCACGGAGCTGCTGGGCGACTTGAGCGAGAGCGCCCAGTGGGTCGGCCGTGCCCTGGCGGCAACCGTGGCGCCGGACAGCCGGCCCAAGGTCGAGGCGCTATTGCGCGAAGCGGCGACGGCGGCCGAGCCGAAGTGGCGCCACATCAACCACATCACCCCCGAGGGACGGTCCGTGCCGGTGCTGTACTGCGGCGTGCAGATCGGCGCGGAGGGCCGCATCGTGATGTTCGGCCGCGACCTGCGCGTCATGTCCGCCTTGCAGCAGCGCCTGATGAACGCGCAGCAGTCGATGGAGCGCGACTATTCCAAGCTGCGCGACGTGGAGATGCGCTACCGCCTGCTGTTCCAGTTGTCGTCCGAGGCCGTGCTGATCCTTGATCCCGTGAAGGGGCGCGTGCTGGAAGCGAACGCGGCGGCGCAGGACCTGTTCGGCGCCGGGTCCCCAGGGTCTTTGACGTCGTCTGACGTGGTCGGCCGCGCGATGGCCGACATCCTCCATCCCGACAGCCTGCCGGCGCTGCAGGGGCACCTTTCGGCCATCCGCGCCGGCGCCAAGCCGGAGGACACGCCGGCCCGGCTCCAGCGGGGCGGCCAGCCGGTGATGGTCAAGGTGTCGCTGTTCCGGCAGGACAACGCGGCGCTGTTCCTGATGCGGATTTCCCCCGTGCAAGCCGCCGTGCCCGCGCTGCCGGACGTGAAGACCAAGCTGCTCCGGGCCGTGGAAAGCGCGCCGGACGGCTTCGTGGTGACCGACCACCACGGCGCGGTCATCACCGCCAACGCCGCGTTCCTGGACATGGCGCAGCTGCTGGACGAGCACCAGGCGCGCGGGCAGCCGCTCGACCGCTGGGTGGGCGCCAGCGGCGTGGACCTCGACGTGCTGACGGCGAACCTGCGCGACCGCGGCTCCGTGCGGTTCTTCACCACGACGATGCGCGGCGAGGCGGGAACGGTGGCGCAGGTCGAGATTTCCGCGGTGGCGGTCCGCAACGGCGGGCAGCCGTCCTACGGCTACGCAATCCGCAACGTCGGGCCGCGGCTGCAGCCGGACACAAGGGCGGCCCGGCAGTTGCCGCGTTCGGTGGAGCAACTGACCGAGCTGATCGGCCGCGTGGCGCTGAAGGACCTGGTGCGGGAAGCCACAGAGGTGATCGAGCGGCTGTCCATCGAGGCGGCGCTGGAGCTGACCAACGACAATCGTGCTTCGGCGGCCGAGATGCTGGGATTGAGCCGGCAGAGCCTTTACGTGAAGCTGCGCCGCTACGGCCTCGGCGACCTGACCGCCGCGGAGCCGAGCTGATGCCGGCCCTCGCCATCCCCGCCCGGTCCGCCCGGCTCCAACCGGCGGCGGTGCTGGAGCTGCTGAAGCCGATCACCTGGTTCGCGCCGATGTGGGCCTTTGGCTGCGGCGTCGTGTCGTCCGGGCGGGCGGTCGATGGGCGCTGGGCGCTGGTGCTGGCCGGGGTGGCGCTGGCGGGGCCGCTGGTGTGCGGCACGAGCCAGGCGGTGAACGACTGGTTCGACCGGCACGTGGACGCGATCAACGAGCCGAACCGGCCGATCCCGTCCGGGCGCCTGCCAGGGCGGAGCGGCCTTGTCATCGCGTTCGCCTGCACCGCGCTGTCGCTGCTGGTCGCAGCGGCCCTGGGCCGGTGGGCGTTCGGCGCGGCGGTGTTCGGCCTCCTGCTGGCCTGGGCCTACAGCGCGCCGCCGGTGCGGCTGAAGCGCAACGGCTGGTGGGGCAACCTGGCCTGCGCCGCGTGCTACGAGGGCCTGCCGTGGTTCACCGCCGCCGCCATCATGGCGGGCGCCCTGCCGGACTGGCGCATCATTGCGGTGGCCGCGGCCTACAGCGCCGGGGCGCACGGCATCATGACGCTGAACGACTTCAAGTCGGTCGAGGGCGACCGGCAGACGGGCGTGAACTCGCTGCCGGTGCTGCTGGGCGTGGAGCGCGCGGCGCGGCTGGCCTGCCTGGTGATGGCGCTGCCGCAGGTGGTAGTGATCGGCCTGCTGCTCGGCTGGGGCCATGTTGGGCATGCAGCGGCAGTGGCGGTGCTGCTGCTGGCGCAGGCCGGGCTGATGGACCGGTTCATGCAGGACCCGCGGGGCCGGGCGCCTTGGTACAACGGCACCGGGACGACGCTCTACGTGCTCGGCATGTTGGTCGCCGCTTTTGCGCTGCGCTCGGGAGGAGTGGCGTGATGCGGCCCATCGGCTGGCTCGGCATCCTGCGGCTGGGCTTGGTGCAGGCCGGGCTGGGGTCGGTCGTGGTCTTGGCGACCTCGACGCTGAACCGGGTGATGGTGGTCGAGCTGGCCTTGCCGGCGCTGATCCCGGGGGCGTTGGTCGCCTTTCATTATATGCTGCAGGTGCTGCGCCCGCGCCTGGGCTACGGGTCGGACCTGGGCGGGCGGCGGACGCCGTGGATCGTGGGCGGCATGGCGGCGCTGG
>CALMAB010000550.1 GCA_937858325.1 uncultured Acetobacteraceae bacterium | reverse complement strand
ACCTGGCAGATGTCGGACAGGGTGATGAGGTCGTTTGGACCCCACCAGCGCCATGTTTGCTCCATTTGGCTCTCCCGGGTTTGGGGTTGAGGCGCCTCAGTGCAGCGCCAGGGCCGCGTCCGGCGCCCGCGTGCTCTCGATTGGCTTGACGAAGACCAGCACGCACAGCACGCCGAGGATGGCGATGCCGCCCGCGAGCACGAAGGCGCTGGTGAACACGCCGGTGGATTGCACGATGAAGCCCGTGACCGCCGGGCCGATGATGCCGGCGCAGTTCGCCATCATGTGGATGAAGCCGCCGACGCCGCCGATGTTCTCGCCCCGCACCGTGTCCTGCAGGATCGCCCAGTAGGTGCTGCCGGTGAGATACAGGAAGAACACGGCGGCGCTCATCAGCAGCAGCGCGCTGCCCACCGTCGTGACCAGCCCGGCCAGCGCGACGGACACGGCGGCGAGGCTCAGGCACACGGTCAGCACCAGCTTGCGGGCGAACAGCGCGCGCCCGGTGCGGCGGTACACCGCGTCCGACAACGCCCCGCCGGCCGCCAGGCCGCAGAAGCCGAGCATCCAGGGCAGCACGGTGGCGATGCTCATGTCCTTGATGCTGAGGTGCTGCGCCATGGTCAGGTAGCTCGGGAACCAGGTCAGGAAGAAGAACAGGATATAGTTGTAGCCGAAGAACGCGAGGCCGGTGGCGAGCACCACGGGCTGCTTGAGGTAGAAGCCGAGCGGCTGCCCGGGGAGGGCGGCGGACGGGGCGGCGTGGTCGTCCTCGATCTCGCGCAGCTCCTCGGCGCTGATCGTCGGGTGCTCGCGCGGCGTTTCCGTGGCGAGCCGGACCCAGAAGAACAGCCACACGAAGCCGATCAGGCCGATGGCGACGAACGCCGCCTTCCAGCCCAGCGCCACCGCCATCAGGCCCACCACCGGCCCGGCGATCGCGCCGCCCAGCGGGGTGCCGCAGTTGGCGAAGCCGACCGCGCTCGCGGCTTCCCGGTGCGGGAACCAGTTGTTGACGACCTTGTTCATCGTGGAGGACAGCGGCCCTTCGCCCACGCCGAAGCACACCCGGATCACCAGCAGGGACACGAACCCGCCCGCCGCCGCGGTGAGCGCGCAGAAGGCGGACCACACGCCCATGGCCAGGGTGAACACCCGCTTGCCCCCGAGCCTGTCGGACGCCCAGCCGCCGATGAAGTTGAACGCCGCGTAGCCGATGAAGAAGCTGGAGAAGATCAGGCCCAGGTCGGCGGGGGTCAGCGCAAGGTCCTTCATGACCAGCGGCGCCGCCACCGACAAGGCGGAGCGGTCGAGGTAGTTGATGATGCCCGCGATGAACAGCAGCAGCACCATTTGCCAGCGCTTCTTTTTCAGCATGACGCCCCTCCGTTGATTGTTGGTTGCCGCTTTCTGGTATGGAAGCTTGCAAGGGGCTGCGCGTCCGCGCGAGTCAGAAGATGGGGAGGCACGTCATGCAAATCTGCGTCATCCACGGAGCAGAGGACCTGCGGATCGAGGACCGCGCCACCCCGGACTTGCCCTCCGGCGGCGCGCTGATCCGCATACGGGCCGGCGGCATCTGCGGGTCCGACCTGCACTACTACTTCGAGGGCCGCAACGGCGATTTCGTGATCCGCGAGCCGTTGATCCCGGGCCATGAGGTTTCGGGGGAGGTCGCCGCCGTCGCCGAGGGCGTCACGCGACTGCGCCCCGGCCAGCGCGTTGCCATTCATCCGGGGCGCAACTGCGGGCACTGCGCCGCGTGCCGGGCCGGGCGGGGCAATTTGTGCCGCAACGTGTTCTTCATGGGCAGCGCCAGCCGCTTCCCGCACATGCAGGGCGGGTTCGCCGAGTATGTCGCCGTGGACGAAAGCCAGGCCTACCCGGTGTCGGACGCGCTGCCCTTCACCACCGCGGCGTTTGCCGAGCCGCTGGCCGTGGCGCTGCACGCGGTGGAGCGCGCCGGGTCGCTGTTGGGCCGGTCGGTGCTCGTCGTCGGCGCGGGGCCAATCGGCCTGCTGGTTTTGCTCGCGGTTCGGCGTGCCGGGGCGGAAACGGTGGCGATGACCGACATCCTGGACGCGCCTTTGGCGCTGGCCCGGCGCATCGGCGCGGATGCGGCGGTGAACGTGGCGGCGGACCCCGACGCGCTGCCCCGCATGGCAGGGGAGGCCGGCGGCTTCGAGGCGGCGTTCGAGGTGTCCGGCAACCCGGCGGGCCTCGCGTTCTGCCTCCATGCGGTGCGGCCGGGGGCGACGGTGGTGCAGGTAGGCACCTTGCCGCCGGGCCAGTTCCCGTTTGCCGGCAACCTGGTGATGGCCAAGGAGATCGACCTGCGCGGCGCCATGCGCTTCGACCGGGAGTTCGCCCACGCCGTCGCTTGCCTGGACCGCGGCCTGATCGACGTGGCGCCTCTGCTCACCGCCTCCATGCCGGCCGGGCAGGCGTCGGAGGCGTTCGGCTTGGCGAAGCAGCGGGACAAGCACGCCAAGGTGCAGATCGCGTTCTGACGGCGCGGTGCGGACAGCTTGACCCACAAACCCGATCCGGGCAGCTAAGAGGGAAAAGGGAGGCGACGCGCCGCGACATGACGAACACGATGGTGAACCAGGACGCCGCGTCGGCCATCCTGGCCCGGCTGGACCGCCTGCCGGCGACGCGGCACATTTGGCAGCTGGTCACGCTGCTCTCGCTCGGTGGGCTGTTCGAGTTCTACGACCTGTTCTTGACGGCTTACGTAACTCCCGCGCTGGTCAAGGCGGGGCTGCTGGCCCAGGTGTCGGTCGGCATCTTCACCGGGCCGGCGCTGTTCGTGGCGGCGACGTTCACCGGCCTGTTCATCGGCACCTCCGTGTTCAGCTTCGTGGCCGACAAGTATGGGCGGCGGTCCATCTTCACCTTCTCGCTGCTGTTCTACTGTGCGGCGACCTTGATCATGGCGTTCCAGAACAGCGGTTTTTCCATCTGCCTGTGGCGGCTGATCGCCGGGATCGGCATTGGCGTGGAGCTAGTGACCATCGACACCTACATCGCCGAACTGGTGCCCAAGCACGTGCGGGGCCGGGCCTTTGCTTTCAATCAGGTGGTCCAGTTCTCCGCCGTGCCCATCGTGGCGTTCCTGTCCTACATGCTGGTGCCCATTGCGCCGTTCGGCTTCGACGGCTGGCGCTGGGTCGTGGCCATCGGGTCGCTCGGTGCGTTGTTCGTTTGGGTGCTGCGCCGCGGCGTGCCGGAAAGCCCGCGCTGGCTGCTCCAGCAGGGCCGGGTGGCGGAAGCGGAAGCTGTCACGGCGGCCATCGAGGCCCGGGTCGCGGCCGACCTGGAC
>CALMAB010000549.1 GCA_937858325.1 uncultured Acetobacteraceae bacterium | reverse complement strand
CGCCGGGAGCCCGCGGCTCGGACGCCCGGGCGATGTCCAGCGCCTCGCCCGCCGGCATCTCCCGGCGCGTGCCGTGGCCCAGCGCGGCGACGCGCTCTATCCAGGCGAGCAGCGGCGGCTCAAGGGCCAGCATCGCTTCGCCCTCGGCGCCGCCGTTCTTCCGGGTGAACCACAGCATGTGATAGGCGGAAAGGTCCGCGGCCGAGGGCGCCTCGCCCAGCAGGAACGGGCGCCCGCCGCGGAGCATCAGGCCGAGCCAGGCCACGCTCGCATGCACGCGCTGGAGGTTGAGCGGCCGGTCCCGCAAGGAGGCGTCCTTGCTGAAGTCGTGGTTCATGAAGGACTTGCGTTCCTCGATGAACTCGCGCGGCAACTGGTCGCCGATGACGCTGGTGGCGAGCGACGCGGCCGGCACGAAGATCGTCCGCTCGATCCAGTAGCTCACCGCGTGGGTGACGCCCTCCGTGCCGCCTGGATAAAGGCTCGGCTCCGGGCGCAGCCGCTCGATCTCGCGCAGGATCAGCACGGTGTCGCAGTAGATGTCGGCGCCCACCTGCATCACCGGCGCCCGGCGGTAGCCGCCGGTCAGCGGCAGAAGGTCCGGCTTGGGCATGGCGACCGGCACGTCCACCGCATGCCATTCCATGCCTTTCAGGCCAAAGGCCAGGCGCACCTTCTCGCTGAACGGGGAGAAGTCGTAATGGTGCAGGATGACGGGCTGCGGCATGGCGGCGGTCTCCTTGTCAGGCCAGGCAGTTGGCAAAGATGCGCTCGGCCTGCGCCACCGTCATCCGGCGGGCGGCGGGGCTGGCGATCACCGTGCGGTCGCCCACCGCGGCCGGGCCGCCCGCGACCTCCTCCGAGAACCCGGCGTACAGGCCCGGCACCGCGCGCTCCGCCATCTCGCGCACCCGCTGGCGGGGAAGCTGGTCGGGCGTGAAGCGGTCGGCGAAGCCGATGTCGGCATAAAGCTGGCGCAGGGCGGCGGCGCAGGCGGCGATGGCCTCCGCGCGCGACAGCCCGGCTGCGTCCACCTCCAGCGCCTCCGCGAGCGGGCGCACCTTGTCCGGCAGCACCGCCAGGTTGAACGCCGTCACATCCGGCAGCAGCACGCCGACGCCCACCGGGTGCGACAGGTCAAGGTGGCCCTCAAGCGGCAGCGACAGCGCGTGGGCGTGGCCGAGCCGGGCGTTGCCGCACGCCACGTTCGCCATGCAGGACGCGATAAGGTTCTCTTCCCGGGCACGCCCGTCGTTCGAGTTGATCGACGCCCGCATGGATCGGAACTGCAGGCGCACGGCGGCCAGCGCCACGGCGTCTGTCAGCGGCGAGGCGATGCCGCTCAGGTAGGCTTCCACCCCGTGGGTGAGCGCGTCCACCGCGGGCAGCACCGCGACGTGCATGGGCAGCGAGTTGAGCGTCGCCGGGTCAAGGATCGCGGCGTCGGGGAAGCTGAGCGGGCCGCCGCCGAGCAGCTTCAGGTGGCGCTCCTCGTCCTTGACGATGGTCCACTGCGACACTTCCGATCCCGACCCGGCCGTGGTCGGCACCATGATCATCGGCAGCGCCTTCTTGTCGAACCGTCCGACCCCCGTGCAGTCCCGCATGGGCTTGTGATTGGTCGCCACGATGGCGACGCCCTTGCCGGTACACATCACCGAGCCGCCGCCGAGGCACACCACGCCATCGATCCCTTCGCGGCGGACGCGCTCGCCCTGCTCGTCGATATGGGAGCACCGGGCGTCAATGCCGCAGCCGTCGAACCGCGCCGTGGCGATGCCCGCCTCCGCCAGCGCCGCCAGCGCGTCGGCGTGGAAGGGCTGCGCGGCGATGGCCGGGTCGGACACGACCAGGGCCTTGGTCATGCCGAGCTGCCGGGCCAGATCGCCGATGGTCGCGAGCGAGCCGGCGCCGGCCACGATGCGGGTCGGCATGTAGAAGGTCGTGACCATGATCCTCCCCCAACAAGCGGCCATTCGGCCTTGAGTTCCGTCCGCCTTGATCGGCAGCCAGGCAGGCCCGAGAACGGGCCACCGCCGGCATGGTTCCGCATCAATCGCTGCCCAGGCGAGCGGCAGCGCAGCCGGTTTGAGGGTGCTGCAGCAACGTCACGGTGCGGCGGGGTGCGGGTCAAGCGCGGCTGGGATGGCGCCGTGATCGAGGATGACCGCCGTGCGGTCGAGTTCGCCCAGGCTGCGGCGGCCCGCAAGGCCGAGCGTGAGGTCCAGTTCGGCCGCAAGGTTGGCGATCACGTCGCCCACGCCCCGCTCGCCCGCGAGCGCCAGGCCGTAAACGTAGGGTCTGCCGATCAGCACCGCCTGCGCCCCGAGGCTGAGCGCCTTGAAGATGTCGGCGCCGGTCCGCACGCCACTGTCGAACAGCACCGGGATGCGCCCGGCGACGGCGTCCACCACGCCGGGCAGCGCATCGAGGGCGGCGACGGCGCCGTCCACCTGCCGCCCGCCGTGGTTGGAGACGATCACCCCGTCCACGCCGGCCTCCACGGCGCGCACGGCGTCGTCGGGGTGGACGATGCCCTTCAGCAGGATCGGCAGCCGCGTGCGCCCGCGCAGGAACGGCAGGTCCTCCCAGGTGAGGTCCGGGCGCGAATAGATGGCGAGGAAGCGGCGCACGGCGGCCAGCGCCTCGCCCGACGACAAGGCCCGGGCCGGGCCGCCCGGAAAGGAGCGCAGCAGCTCGAGCACGGACTTCAACGCGCCGGGGCCGGGCCGGGGCGGCTTGGGCAGCGCGCCGCCCTCCATCGGCAACTGCGCGAACACCGGGTCGGAGGTGTAGTTGGCGATGCCCCGCCCCCGCAGGAACGGCAGGTAGCCGCGGTCGAGGTCCCGGACCCGCCACCCGAGCAGGGTGGTGTCAACCGTGACCACGATGGCCTCGTAGCCGGCCTTCTCGGCGCGCTCGACGAAGCTTGCGGTCAGCTCGTTGCGCGAGGACCAGTAAAGCTGGAACCAGCGCGGCCCGTTGCCGATGGCCGCGGCGATGTCCTCCATCGGGCGCGAGGCCTGGCTGGACGCCACGAACGGGATGCCGGCGGCCGAGGCGGCGCGCGCCGCCGGGAGGTCCGCCTCCCGGTGCGCCATTTCCAGCACGCCGATGGGGCCGAGCAGGATCGGCAGCGGCAGGGTGCGGCCGAACAGCTCAAGCGAAAGGTCCCTGGCCGCAACGTTGCGCATGGCGCGCTGCACGATGCGGCAGCGGTCGAACGCCGCCCGGTTGGCCGCCGCCGTGCGCTCCAGCCCGGCGCCGCCCGCGAAGTAGGCGCCGGCGTCGCGGCCGAGCTTTCGCAACGCGGCTGCTTCCAGGCGGTCCGGCGAGACCGGAACCGGCTGCGAGCGCCCGGCGAACCCGGCGATGTAGATCGCTTCCTGACGCTTGCGGCCGATGCTTGCCGGGCCGCTACCTGCGTGCGTGCCCACCGACGCCTTGCCTGCCGGGTCCATGGCCCGCCTCCATCTTGTATCCTGTTCAATTGAGCTTGCCCGCCGCCGGCTGTAGAGTCCGGTTCATGCGTATCACCGCGGTCGAGACTTCGGTTGTGTCCCTCCCATTCACCATGGGCGGCCCGCACCCGTTGTTCGCCGGGCGCCGGTGGGACCGGATGGAAATCCTGCTGGTGAAGGTCGAGACCGAGGACGGGCTTGTCGGCTGGGGCGAGGCGTTCGGCCACGCCGCGATCCCCGCAACCAAGGCGGCGCTCGACGCCATCGTCGCCCCGTTGGTCCTCGGACGCAACACGGCGGACATCAACGCGCTGCAGCGGGACATGCTGCACGCCCTGCACCTGCTGGGCCGCAACGGGCCGTTCGTGTATGCCTATGCCGGCATCGAGATCGCGTTGTGGGACCTGTTGGGCAAGCGCACCGGGCTGCCAATCTGGCGCCTGCTGGGCGGGGCGGAGCCGTCGCCGATGGACGCCTACGCCAGCCTGCTCAACTACACCGACCTCGATCTAGTCGCATCCAATACGGCGGCGGCCTGCGCCGCCGGCTACCGCTCGGTCAAGCTGCACGAGACGACCCGCGCGGCCGTGCTGGCGGCGCAGAGGGCGCCCGGCGCGCAGGACGCCGCCATCATGCTCGACGTGAACTGCGCCTGGTCGCCCCCGGTGGCGCGCGACATGGCCGCCTCGCTCGCGGGCGACGGCCTGGCCTGGCTGGAAGAGCCGGTCTGGCCGCCGGAGGACGTGCACGGCCTGGCCAGCGTGCGCCGGGCCGGGGTGCCGATCTCGGCGGGCGAGAACGTGGCCGGGCTTTACGGCTTCAAGGCCTTGCTGGAAGCCGGCGCCATCGACGTGGCGCAGCCGAGCGTCACCAAGATCGGCGGCATCACCGAAATGGTGCGGATCATCCAGCTCTGCCAGGCGCACGGCGTCGCCGTGGCGCCGCACAGCCCGTATTTCGGCCCCGGCTTCATCGCCACCCTGCACGTCATCGCCGCCCTGATCGAACGGCCGCTGGTCGAGGTGCTGTGGCTCGACATGGAAGCCAACCCCTTCGACCCCTGGGTGCGCCCGGCGAACGGCAAGCTCGCCGTGCCGGGCGGCCCCGGCCTCGGCTGCGACCCCGACCCGGCCGTGCTGGCGCGCTACACGGTCGGCACGCCCACCCGGACCGGCAGGAAGGAAGGCGCATGAAGGTTTCCGCCGTCGAAACGCAGCCCGTTGTCGTCCATTTGGACCAGCCCATCGGCAGCGCCTTGGGCCAGATCGCCAAGTTCGGCTGCATCCTGGTCACGGTCCGAACGGATAACGGGATCACCGGGGAGAACCTGGTCTTCACGCTGAACGACCGGCGCACGGCCGTGCTGCGCCAGATGGTGGACGAGCTGGCCGACGTGGCGGTCGGGCAGGACGCCGGGCACATCGCCGGGTTCTGGGCGCGGGCGTGGAAGGACATCAACTTCCTGGGCCACAAGGGCGTAACGGTGGCCGGCATCTCCGCGATTGACGGGGCGTTGTGGGACATCCTGGGCAAGGCGGCGGGGCTGCCGCTGTATCGCGTGCTGGGCGGCGCGCAGGACCGGGTGCCGGCGTATCACAGCGGCGGCTTATGGCTGTCCCGCTCGGTCGCGGAGCTGGTGGAGGAGGCGCAGGGCTTCGTGGAACAGGGGTTCCGGGCGATGAAGATGCGCCTTGGCCTGCCCGACCCGGCGGAGGACATCGCCCGCGTGAAAGCCGTGCGCGACGCCATCGGCCCCCATGTCAAGCTGATGGCCGACGCCAACCAGGGCCTGACGGAAGCACAGGCGATCCGGCTCGGGCGCCGGCTGGAGCCGTTCAACCTCACCTGGTTCGAGGAGCCGCTGCCCGCCTGGG
>CALMAB010000548.1 GCA_937858325.1 uncultured Acetobacteraceae bacterium | reverse complement strand
AACGGGCGGCAGGTCGCCGACGCCGCGCGCGAGCGCCGGCCGGGCCTGCCGGTGCTGTTCATCACGGGCTATGCCGGGACCGCTTTTGACGGCCGGCTCGCGCCGGGCATGGAGGTGATCAGCAAGCCGTTCCCGCTGGACGTGCTGGCCGTCCGGGCACAGGCCTTGCTGGAAGCGGCCCTTGTCCGGTGACGGCGCAGCGTCCGTGCTGCCCAGGGCTTGGCCGCAGCGTGCGGCCGCTACCCTGCCAGGCGCATTGACTCCGGCGCGTGCAGCCGCATAGCGTGGCCCGGCGCCGAAGTGCGGCGCCAAGGGTGTTCGGGCCACGGCGCGAGGCGCTTGGCCGCTTGCTCCCCCTCGACACAAGGAATGGAGGCTTTCCATGGGGCAAACCGTGACGCTCGACGCCGCGGATGGCGGCTCCTTCGCGGGCTACCTGGCGCTTCCGGGTTCCGGCAGCGGCCCGGGGATCGTCCTGTTGCAGGAAATCTTCGGCGTGACCGCGGGCCTGCGCGCCGCCGCGGACCTTTATGCCGAAGAGGGCTACGTGGTGCTCGTCCCCGACCTGTTCTGGCGGCTGGAGCCGGGCGTGGAGCTTGGGTTTGGCGACGCGGACGTGCAAAAGGCGCGCTCGCTGCATGAGCGGTTCGACGTGGCAAAGGCCGTGGAGGACATCGCCGCCTCCGTTTCGGCACTCCGCGGCATGGCGGCCTGCACCGGCAAGGTCGGCGCGCTCGGCTTCTGCCTGGGTGGGCGGCTGGCGGTGCTGGCGGCGGCCCAAGCGAAACCTGGTTGCGGCGTGGACTGCGCGGTGGGCTACTACGGCGTCGGCATTGAAACGGTACTGGACGAGGCGGCCGGGATCGCCGTCCCGCTGGCGCTGCACTTCGGCGCCGACGATGCCCACGTTCCGCCCGAGGCGCTGGCGACCATCACGGCGCGCTTGTCCGGCCGGCTCGGGATCGAGATCCATGTGTATCCCGGCGCCGGCCACGGGTTTGCCGCCCCCGGACGGGCGGCGTTCAACAAGCCGGCGGCGATGGTGGCGCATTCCCGGTCCGTCGCCCTGTTCCGCCGGGCGATGGGGCCGCACTACGACCTGGGCGCGCTGTGGGACAAGCATTGCGAGTACGAGTTCGGCCAGCGCGACGTGGCCCGCACCATGTCCACCATGGTGCCCGAGCCGTACGTGAACCACATCCCGACCATGACCGGCGGCGTCGGCTACCGCGAGCTTTACCGGTTCTACCAGCACCATTTCGTGGACAGCAACCCGGCCGACACCAAGCTCGTGCCGATCTCGCGCACCATCGGCTCCGACCGGGTGGTGGACGAGATGCTGTTCAGCTTCACCCATGACCGGGAAATCGACTGGATGCTCCCGGGTGTCGCGCCCACCGGGCGGTTCGTCGAGGTGCCGCTGCTGGCCGTGATCTGCTTCCGCGGCGACAAGCTCTACAACGAGCACATCTACTGGGACCAGGCCTCCGTGCTGGTGCAGGTCGGGCTGCTCGACCCGGCGCTTTACCCGGTGGCGGGTCGGGAACAGACGGCCAAGCTGCTCGACCCCGCCCTGCCGTCCAACACGCTCAACCCGCGTTGGGGCGACAGCGCGCCGGCCGACCACCCAGACGTGGCCGCCGCCGCGGAGTAGAAGCCAGCCGTCAAAGGCTGCTTCGCCAGTTGAAGCCGAGGTTGTCTTGAAGGCGACGTACTTGGCCCGCGTGTTGGCGCCGACGCGCTCCAGGAACGCGCGCAGCGGCACGCCCGACCACTGGCCGATGTAGTCCCCGCGCTCCGCGCAGATTTGCCGGATGACCATCTCGGCCTCTGGCAGTTCGGCCACCTGCTGGCGGGTTCAGGGGCGCTTGTCCGCGATCAGGCCGGCGAGTTCGAGCCGCCAGGTGTCGCCGTCCACGGGCTGCAGATACTGGATGTCGAAATAGGCGTTGAAGCGCGGCGGCTTGGGCACCATCGACGTGGGGTAGGTCGGCGCGAGCTTGTCCGGGTCGAACAGCAGCGCCCTGCACCCGGTTATTGAAGCGCAACCCCGCCTGCAAGGAAGCGTCGCTCGACACGTCGCAGCCGGTGAGCATCGTAAGTGCGCCGACCGATAGGCCGCCGCGCAGCAGCCCGCGGCGCTGCAATCCGCGGATCAGCGGCTTGTGGTTGTCGAGGATCGCCGGGTCGGGCGCTTGGAGGGGATGGAACAGCGACTTCATGGCCACGCCACCCGGGCCGGCAAGCGGGGACCGCCGGTGAGCATGGCCCACAGCGTCTGCGGCACCAGCAGCGTCAAGGCGACGTCCAAGCCGACGATGACCGCCATGCCGGTGAGCAGCGCGTAAAGGAGGTAGGCGGCGCCGTTCAGCACCAGCAGCCACATGCCGGCGAAGTGCCATTGCAGGCTTTCCGCCGCCCAGTTGCCGATACGGAAGGGCTTGCCGAAGTGCAGGACGCTGAAGATCACGCTGTTGTTGTAGATGCCCCAGCCCGAGCCGATCATCACCACCATGGCGACGGCGTTGGTCCAGTGCATGACCCGCACCGGCCAAGGGTGCAGTCGCCGCGTCGAGGCGGGGGGCGCCGGATTGGCGCCGGGCGGCGGGCTGCTGTGGCGCTCATGGAACCTCACATGCTCAAGCCGTGACCCTAGTACTCGCCGCGCCGCCCGGCGGTGAAACATGGTTATCGACTGTATGACAGCCCGGCATGGCGTGGGCGTGGTAGGCTCGCCGCCGCGCCGCCCGCGTCTGACACGAGGTCCTTTATGCCGCCCATCCGCCCGCTTGCCGCCGGCCTACTCGCCGCACTGCTGCTGGCCATCCCCGTATGCGCGCAGGATGCCGGACCGGCCGCCCGCCGCTTCCCGCAGCCGGTGCGGGTAGGCGATCTGATCCATCGCCAGGTGCTCCGCCCCGTCGAATGGCAGACCGTGCTGGGCCGGGTGGACGGCGTGGCGCGCCGGGCGGACGGGGCGGTACTGGTCGTGGGGGATGCGCGGGACGCCGGCTGGCGCGGCGCGCTCGGCCTTGGCGCCCGGCCGGTCGCCGTGCCCTCGGATGCCCTGGCGTTGCTGGGCGAGCACCTGGCGGTGATGGACCTGCCGCCCGACCAGCGGGGCGCGTAGCCGACATTCGACCCGGCCGGCCCGGCGCCGG
>CALMAB010000547.1 GCA_937858325.1 uncultured Acetobacteraceae bacterium | reverse complement strand
GCCGGGGGCGGCGGATCGCCGTCGCACGCCCATCGGTCGTCGTCGGCGCGTCCGGGGACGGCGTTGTCGGCGGGTTCGGCAGCTTCTACGGGATGCTCCGGCTGGTGGCGGAGGGCCGCATCGCCGTGCTGCCGGCTCGCCCCGGCGCCAGCCTGGACCTGGTGCCCATCGACCACGTGGTCGCCGGGCTGACCGACATCGCGGAGCGGATGGCGGACGCGGCGGGCCGCACCTTCCACCTGGTGTCGGGCGCGCCGGTTCCGGTGGCCGGGCTGCTGGCGCTGCGGGACACCTATCCGCAGCTCCACGCCCCGCGCTTCGTGTCGCCCGAAGCGTTCGACCCCGGCGTGCTCACCCCTATCCAGCAGCAGGTACACGCTCAGGCGACGGGCCTGCTTGCGGGCTACCTCCAGCGCGACCCGCGCTTTTCCGACGCCAACCTGCGGGCCTTGAGCGGGCGCGCCTGCCCGCCGACCGATGGCGGCTTCCTGCGCCGGCTGATCGACCACTGCCTGGCCACCGGCTACATCCAGGCGCGCAAGCAGGGTGCAGCCGCTTAGCGCACGTCCGGGTAGTCCTCGTGCAGCCGCGCCCGGCGGCCAAGCCCCCAGCGGACGCCCACGCTGAAATAGATCCAGTTCGCCCGCAGCGCCCCCCAGGCGGCGACCCGGCGGTCGGAGGTGATCACCACGCGGTTGACCAGCCGGACGCGGCCCAGGCGGCTCAGGCGGATGCACAGGTCGGCGTCCTCCATCACGCGCAGCGCCGGGTCGCAGCCGCCCACGAGGAGGAAGTCGGCCCGGCGGAAGAACATGGCGTGGTCGCCGAACAGCAGCCGCCCCCCGCGCAGGAACAAGCGGGGGCGGAACAGCAGCGGCGCGTACCAGGTCTTGGCCCAGTTGTGCAGGCTGGTGCCCCAGCGCACCCGGTCCGGCCCGCTGAGCAGCGGGATGAAGCCGGCCAGCGCGGTCCCCGGGTCCGCCAGCACCCGGCGCATCACCGCCACGGCGTCGTCGGGCAGCAGGGTGTCGGCGTGCAGGACGCAGACCACCGGCGATGAAACGGCGGCGACGCCCTGGTTGACCTGCGCCGCCCGGCCCCGGGCGCCGTCCCGGACCACGCGCAGCCCGCCCGCCTCCGCGATGGCCACCGAAGCGTCGGCGCTGCCGCCGTCCACCGCCACCACCTCCGCCGGCGCGGGGTCGAGCGTGCGGAGGCAGCGCAGCAAACGGGGCAGGGCCGCCGCCTCGTTCAGCATGGGGATGACGACCGCGACCTGGCTCGCGGCGTGGACGCGAGCGGCGGCGTCAGCCAAACGCCGCCTAGTGCGCGAACCCGGCGGCCGTCTCGCTCAGGCTTTTCCCCTTGGTTTCCGGCGCCCACATCTGCGACACCGCGGCGCCGACGAAGACGACGACCGCCGTGACCAGCATCGCCGCCGAGACGCCGAACGTTTCCACCCCGATGGGCAGCAGGAAGGTGCCCAAGCCGGCGCCGACCCGGCTGATGGCGGCGGCAAAGCCGGTGCCGATGCCGCGGACCTCGGTGGGGAACACCTCCCCAGGATAGATGCTGACCAGCGTCCCACCCATCGAGTTCAGGAACGAGAAGACGAGGAACAGGCCCAGCACGACGGCCGGCGGCGCACTGGACCACAGGCCGATGACCAGGAACACGACCACGGTGATCCACTGCGGCGGGACCGTGAGCACCCGGCGGCCGGCCTTGTCGATCAACAGCACCGTGGCCACGACCCCGGCCACCGCGACCATCGACAGCCCCACGCCGCCGGCAAGCCCGCCGCTGAGGCCGTAGTGCTCCAGCACGCTGTCGGCAAACGTCGCGATGGCGAAATACGGCCCGACGTTGCAGAACCAGAATATCGAGACAAAGGCCGTCATCCGCCAGTAGCGCGGGGAGAACAGGTCGGCGAACCGGCCCGGCCGCACCACCTCGTTCTCCATGTCCGCCATGTCCTCGGCGCTTTCCAGGTACTTGTGCGCGATGGCGCGGGCCTCGTCCTTGCGGCCCTTGCTCCACAGCCAGCGCGGCGACTCAGGCAGGCCGAGCCGGGCGACGAACAGCACGGCCGCGATGATCGTGCTGGTTCCGATGATGACCCGCCACGGCGTCGGCGCCGGCAGGTTCAGGAGGTAGCTCGCCGTGTAGCCGATCATGAAGCCTCCGTACCAGGCGAGCAGCGTGACGCCCATCAGGCGTCCCCGCAGCCGGGCGGGCGCGAACTCCGACATCAGCGGCCAGCCCACGGAGTACTCGGCGCCGATGGCGACGCCCATCAGCAGCCGCACGGTGAACAGCATCGCCACCGAGCTGATGAAGAACTGCATCCCCGATGCGAGCAGGAACAACGCCATGTCGATCATGAACAGCGGCTTGCGGCCATACTTGTCGCCGGCCCACCCGCCCAGCGGCGAGCCGATCAGGATGCCGAACAGCGCGGCCGCCGCGATCAGGCCCATGTCGGCCGTGGACATGCCCATCTCTGTCTTCATCACGCTTGTCACCGGGCCGATCACCCCGAGTATGTAGCCGTCGAGCAGCATTCCGCCGGTCAGGACGGCAATCATCCTCATCATGAACCGTCGCTTGAACGCTGCCGAGGCCTCGTCCTGCACCGTGGCGATGTTCTCTGTGGCTGACATACTTACCTCATGCTTCTCTGGATTGATGGAAAAACTGGATCGTCGCTTGGGAATGCTCCGTTGGTCGCACGCACGGGAACGCCGCTCTTGTCGGCAACTGTCAAGGCCGAGTCAGGCCCAGCCCTTCAGGCAATGAACTACTTCTTGCCTTGAACTGTCACGGTGAGAATGCGCCGAAAGGCTGCCATATATTCAGGAAATTGTAAGGGGCTACACACAAGATTTTTCCGCCTGCTGCGCCCTGACGTTTGACGACGCGCCCTCGTGATTACGGAAATCGGAACATTTTAGTCTAAAATCTGGAACAGTATTTCATTGCGATTGTTGGAGTGCGCCGCGCCGGCAAGGCCGGGTGCCGCCTGATCGGGCGCCGGCGGTTGCGGCCAGGCTTGCGGCGCCCAGGACGAGGACGGGGAGCAGGGGACGGGC
>CALMAB010000546.1 GCA_937858325.1 uncultured Acetobacteraceae bacterium | reverse complement strand
CATGACCGAAAGGCTGCCATGGCAACGCTGGGACTGCCAACCTGACAATGCCCGATGCCGGACTACCAGGCCATGCGGGCGCGCAAGCACGCCTACATCGCCGAAATCCACAGCTTCTTCGAGGACTGGGACTTCCTCCTCACGCCCACGGTGTCGGTGGCGGCGTTCCCGGCGGACCGGCTGCGCCCGGCGCGTTGGCCCGAGCACGCCTGGGACTGGATCGGCTGGGCCGAGTTCTCCTACCCGTTCAACATGGCCTGGAACCCGGCGGCCACGGTGCCGTGCGGCATGACCTCCGATGGCTTGCCCATCGGCCTGCAGATCGTCGGGCGGCGGTTCGACGACCTGGGTGTCCTGCAGGCGGCGGCGGCGTTCGAGGCCGCCCTGCCCTGGGCCGGACGCCAGCCGCCGCTCGATGGCATAGGAGTGCCCTGAGGTGGCGGCCGACCTGCTCGTGCGCAGCGTCCGCCCGCTGGGCGGCGACCTGGCGGACCTGCACATCCGCCACGGCCGGATCACGGCGGAGCCGCCGCCGCCCGGCATCCCCGTGCTCGACGGCGGTGGGCGCATCGCCCTGCCCGGGCTGGTCGAGGCGCACACCCATCTGGACAAGTCGCTGCTCGGCCTGCCGTGGCATCGCAACGCGGTCGGCCCGCGCCTGCTCGACAAGATCGAGAACGAGCGCCGGGTCCGCCAGGCGCTGCCGATTGACCCGCGCCGGCAGTCCGAGCTGCAGGCCAGGCTGTCGGTCGGGCACGGCAGCACGTTCATCCGCAGCCACGTGGACGTGGACACCGAATGCGGCACCGCCGGCATCGAGGGCGTGATGGCGACGCGCGAGGCGCTTGCCGACCTCGTGGACATCGACCTGGTTGCCTTCCCGCAGAGCGGCCTGCTGGTCCGGCCCGGCACGCTCGCGCTGCTGGAGCAGGCGCTCCGCCTGGGCGCCGAGACGGTGGGCGGCTTGGACCCCTGCGCCATCGACCGGGACCCCAAGGGGCACCTGGACGCGGTGTTCGGCCTGGCCGAGCGGTTCGGGCGCGGCGTGGACATTCACCTGCACGAACCCGGCGAGATGGGCGCCTTCTCGATGGAGCTGATCATCGAGCGCACCCGCGCGCTGGGCATGGCGGGCCGCGTCGTGGTCAGCCATGCTTTCTGCCTGGGAATGCCGGACGCGGCGGTCGTTGACCCGCTTGTCGCCGCCCTGGCCGAGGCAGGCATTGCGGTGATGACCACCGGGCCGGCATCCCGCCCGGCGCCGCCGGTCAAGCGGCTGATGGAGGCGGGCGTGGTGGTGTGCGCCGGGTCCGACGGCATCCGGGACACCTGGGGACCCTACGGGAACGCCGACATGCTGGAGCGCGCGATGCTCGTGGGCCTGCGCAACAACCTCCGGCGCGACGACGAGCTGGCGCTGGCGCTGGACGTGGTGACGACGGGCGGGGCGCGGGCGCTGGGCATCCGGGATTATGGGCGGGCGCCGGGCTGCGCCGGCGACCTGGTGCTGGTGGCCGCGGAAACGGCGGCCGAGGCGGTGGCGCAGCGGCCGGGCGGGCGCACCGTCGTCAAGCGCGGCCGGGTCGTGGCGCGGGACGGCGCCCTGACCGTAACGTGACGCGCGGCCCGCGCACGCTGCTGCCCGCCGACCATGTGATGCGGATGGAAGGCACACCCCCTGGCGGCGCGGCTGACTGGCGGGCTACGGTGCCGGCAAGCTGCCGCCTCACCGCCTTGGAGACCTGGCCATGCTGGACCCGAGCAAACCCGAACTCACCAAAGTCGCCCTGTTCAGCAAGGAGTACCCGCCAAATGTTTATGGCGGGGCGGGCGTACACGTCGAGTATCTCAGCCTGGCGCTGGCCAAGCTCGTGCAGGTGGAGGTCCGCTGCTTCGGCGACCAATCCGCGGATGAAGGCGCCCTTGCCGTCCGCGGCTACAAGCAATGGGACGAAACCAAGGTCGGCAGCGACCCGCGCTTCACGGGCGCCGTGGATGCGTTCGCACGCTCGTTGGTCATGGCCAAGGACCGGCTCGACGCCCAGGTCGTGCACTGCCACACCTGGTATACCGACATGGCCGGCGTCATCGCGTCCCAGCTTTGGAACGTCCCCTACGTCCTGACCATCCACTCGCTGGAGCCTCTGCGCCCCTGGAAGGTCGAGCAGCTCGGCAACGCCTACCACCTCAGCGCCTGGATGGAGCGCACCGCCATCGAACAGGCCGATGCCCTCGTCGCCGTTTCGCGCGAAACCAAGGAGGACGTGCTGCGGCTGTTCAACGTGAAGCCCGAGCGGGTCCACATCATCCACAACGGCATCGACCCGGAAGAATACCGCCCCGCGCCCGGCGCCGACGTGCTCGCGAAGTATGGCATCGACCCGGACCGGCCCTTTCTGCTGTTCGTCGGGCGCATTACCCGGCAGAAAGGCATCATCCACCTCGTCAACGCCATTCCGCACATCGACCCGGCGCTGCAGGTCGTGCTGTGCGCCGGCGCGCCGGACACGCCGGAGATCGGCCGTGAAATGGAGGAAGGCGTCGCCAAGGTCGCGGCCCAGCGTCCGGGCGTCATCTGGATCCAGGAAATGATCTCCCGCCCGGAGGTCATCCAGCTCTACACCCGCGCCGCGATGTTCTGCTGCCCCTCGGTCTATGAGCCGTTCGGGATCATCAACCTAGAGGCGATGGCCTGCGAGACCGCCGTCGTCGCCTCCGCCGTGGGCGGCATCCCGGAAGTCGTGGTGCCGAACGA
>CALMAB010000545.1 GCA_937858325.1 uncultured Acetobacteraceae bacterium | reverse complement strand
CATGCAGGCGATCAACATCCATGCCGCCAAGACCCACCTTTCCCGGTTGGTGGACGAGGCCGCAGCCGGCAAGGAGATCATCATCGCCCGCGCCGGCAAACCCGTCGCCAAGCTCGTGCCGCTAGCGCTTGCTCCAGCCACGCAGCGGCGCGTGCTCGGCCGCCTTGCAGGGCAGCTCACCGTTCCCGCGGACTTCGATGCACCGTTGCCCAGCGATGTGCTCAACACCTTTGAAGGGCGTTGATGCGCCTGTTGCTCGACACCCATGTCCTGCTCTGGGCACTCGGCAATCCTGCCCGCCTGGACAGCGCGATACGTGATCGTCTGGAGGATGCAGCCAACGAAATCCTGTTCAGCGCCGCCAGCATCTGGGAGATCGCCATCAAAGCCAGGCTCGGGCGAGCCGATTTCGCAGTGCGCCCCGAGCAGGTCGCCCGAGAGGCGCGCATGACGGGGTTTGCGGAACTGCGCGTCAGCGCCGATGCCGCCGCGCAGGTTGCCAATCTACCCCTGCACCATCGCGATCCTTTTGACAGGCTGCTGGGGGCGCAAGCTATAGCCGAGCCGGCGCGCCCTTATACCGTTGATCCGCTGCTGCCGCCCTACTCCGAACTGGTGGAGCTGATCGAATGACGGGGCAACCCGTCCCGCCTCACTCCACCCCCATTACCAACCCCTCAATGTCGTGCTTCTGCGTCACTGGCACGAGCGTCTCCACCACCCGGCAAACCAGGTGCCCCCGCACAGACGCCGGCAAGGCGTCGTAGTACTCCCGCGTCACCATCATGTCGTGCAGCGCGGCGTGCCCGGCGCCCGGCGCATCGACGCCCAGCACCAGCACCGGCCGGGCCACCGGCGACGGGTGCGCCGTGCCGCGATGCACCGTGAGCGCCGAGCGGCAGGAGATGTCACCCATCTCGGGATACTTCTTCACCCCGCGCGCCGCATACCGCGGCCACTCGGCCTTGTCGGGAAACATCTCATGTTTCCAGCCCCGCCCGTCATCCCATTGGGTGCCGGGCGCGATCTCGAACGGCCCCATGTCGGGCGTGACATCGACGCCGGTGAGGTTGAAGGCCAGCGAGGTGATGCGCCGGCCCTCGTAGCTGTCCGGCGGCGAGGGGAAGTCCCGGTGCCAGGGCTGGTTCTTGGCGCCCTGGAACGGGGTGTCGAAGCCGACCTCGACGATCTCGTAGCGCGGCCCGAGCACGGCCTCGCACATCGCGACGACCCAAGGGTGGGTCACGAGGTCCACAAAGCCCTGGACTTCCTGCGGATGAACCTCGACATACCAGCGGCGTGGGCCGCGGCCGACCGCGCCGCCCGGGCGCTGGATGGCGGCCCAGAAGGCAGTCATCATGTCCTCGCGCATCTGCTCGACCCAATCGCGCCCGAACGCGCCCTTGAGGCCGGTGATGCCCTCGCGCATCAGGGTCGCGACCGCGCCCTCTACGTCGGCCCGCAGTGCTGTTTCAGACATTGGGGAGGCTCCGTTTCCTTTGCCGCCCAAGGTATCCGCTGCGCCCGCCGGCGTCACCGTGGCACGACCCCGGCGCGCTCCTGGTCGGCAGGCCCGCCCGGCCGCGTCACCGATTGTCCCCGTTTCACCGTGGTCGTCGTCAGGTTGCCCGGCGGCGTGGCAACCGGCCCGGTGGCGGGCGTCGGCTGCCCGCCCACAAAGGCCGCGCCTGGGTTTGGCGTCGTCGATCCGCTCGGATAGGCCGGACGGCTCTGCGGGCCGGTCGTCGCGTTTTCCGAGCCGGCCGACGAGCTCTTGGCCGGCGACGCCGGGTGAGCGCCGGTGCCCAGCC
>CALMAB010000544.1 GCA_937858325.1 uncultured Acetobacteraceae bacterium | reverse complement strand
GGTCCTCCGGGTCGTTGTGGGCGAACACCATCTTCTCGGCCCGGCTGTGCCGGATACCCTCGATCATGGACGCGTGGTTCAGCGCGTCCGACAAGACGACGCAGCCCGGCAGCCGTGCGCCGAGCGTGCTCAGCGCCGCCCAGTTCGACATGTAGCCGGAGTTGAACAGCAACGCGCTTTCCGCCTGGTGGAGGTCGGCGATCTCCTCTTCCAGCATGACGTGGTAGTGGTTGGTGCCGGCGATGTTGCGGGTGCCGCCGGCGCCAGCGCCGCACTTGTCCAGCGCCTCGTGCGACGCTTCCAGCACCAGGGGGTGCTGGCCCATGCCGAGGTAGTCGTTGGAGCACCAGACCGTCACATCGGACGGCGCCCGCCCGCCCAGGTGGATCGCGGTCGGAAAGGCGCCGGCCCGGCGCTGCAAGTCCGCGAACACGCGGTAGTTGCCGCCCTGCCGCAGGGTGTCGAGCTCGCGGCGGAAGAACCGTTCGTAGTCCATCGGAGACTCCAAGCCTCAAAAGGTTGCGGCAGCGGTGGGACGGGGGCGCTCGGCCTTCGGCATGGCGGGACGCCGCAGCGTCAGCACCCAGTTCCACAGCCTGTCGAATGGTATCGGCAAGATAAGGACCCAATGCTCGATCACCGCAAGGGCCAGCATGGCGGTGACGAAGATCAGCCCGGCGTACGTGGCGTCGCTCAGCTCAGGCACGGCCGCACGTTGCAGCAGGACCACGACGCCGGCAGTGCCCCCCGTCACGGACAGCGGGAACAACGCGTTCATCGGGCGGCGGCGCAGGTAGCTTCCGAGGTAGGTGAGGTGGGGCGGGATGAACTGCTCGCCCAGGTTCAGCACGCCCAGGAAGAAGTTGAGCTTGGCGCTGGTCCGCATGGCCCACAGCACGGCGAAGGTCCAGGCGCCGACCTGGTTCACGCCGCCCCAGGTGGCATAAGCGATGACCGCGGCGGTCGCGAGGATGGCAAGCTCATGGTAAAGGCAGGCGTTCACGCCGTGCCCGAACCGCTGCCACTCGCTCACGCCCGCCGGGCTGCCGACCCGGCGCGGGCCGGTGACATAGCCCATGAAAAAGCCCATCTCTTGCCAGCCCCATGCCAGCACGGCCCAGGTGAAGGCGGCGTAGGCGCCCCAGACCGAGCCGTCCGAGGCCGTCGCACCGAGCTGCCACAGCGCCACGCCGAACAGCGCCGTGCCGGCCGACATGCTCCAGCGGAAGGTGCGCGGGTGCAGGTTGTCCAGCCAGATGATCAGCCCGGTGCTGAACCACCACACGAACAGCGCATAGAACGCCGGGCCGGCGCAGGAGGGCATGGCGGCCGTCGCTACCAGGCGGGGGCGAGCCGGACCCGCTCCGGCGTCGCGTTGCTCTTTGGAGGGATCAAATACAGCCGCGCAAACGCCGCCGCCGCCGCCGCCGTGAGCGCCGCGTTTTTGACCCGGCCCACCACGCCCCCTTGGCGCCGGGCGGCACCCTTGGCCACGGTGATGGCGCGCAGCCGCTCAAGCCCCTTGGCGAATGCCGGGTGGTCGAGGTCAAGCGAGACCGGGAACACCTGCTTGGAAATCTCGGTGGTGATGCGGAACACCCGGAAGTCGTAGTCGGTGGGATCGACGCCGAGCGCCGCGTGGAACACCGGGCGCGCGTGGTCGCGCACGTACATCGTGGCGAACACCGCAAGCAGGAAGAACCGGATCCACAGCTTGTTGAGGCCGCTCAGCACCTTGGGATCGGCGCGCATCAGCAGGGCAAACGCTTCGCCGTGGCGGAACTCGTCAGCGCACCACTGCTCGAACCAGCCGAAGATCGGGTGGAACATCCGTTCGGGGTGGCGCTCCAGGTGGCGGAAGATGGTGATGTAGCGGGCGTAGCCGATCTTCTCCGACAGGTAGGTCGCGTAGAACACGAACTT
>CALMAB010000543.1 GCA_937858325.1 uncultured Acetobacteraceae bacterium | reverse complement strand
GTGGTCGGCACCAGCACCGGCGGCGGCATGACGCTGGCCCTGGTGCTGCGCGCCAGGGCGGAGGGCCTGCCGCTGCCCGCCGCCATCGCGCCGGGCACGCCCTGGGCCGACCTCGCGGAGGTGGGCGACAGCTACAAGACCAACGAGTGGCTGGACAGCGTGCTGGTCAGCTACAGCGGCTACCTGAGCCACGCGGCCAAGTTGTATGCCGCCGGGCACGACATGCGGGACCCGCAGCTTTCGCCGATCTACGGCGACTTTTCCGGCTTCCCGCCGGCGATCCTGACCAGCGGCACCCGCGACCTGTTCCTGTCCAACACGGTCCGCACGCATCGCAAGCTGCGCCGGGCCGGGGTGGAGGCGGTGCTGAACGTGTACGAGGGCCTGTCCCACGCGCAGTACCTGTTCAACCCGGCGGCGCCGGAAACGGAGGAAGTGTTCAAGGACATCGCGGCGTTCTTCGACAAGCACCTGGCTGAGTAGCGCCCGGCTGGTCAAAAAGCGTAGCGCACCCGGCAATACGGCATCCGCGCCCGCAGCCGGTCCAGCAGCCGCCCGAGCCATTGGCCCTTCCAGCCCGTGCGGTAGCGCAGGTTGGCCTGGCCGTTCTCGCTGTGCTTGGCTTCCTGCAGGTCGGGGCGCCACAGCAGCGCCTCCGCCTTGGGGTGCCAGGCAAGGTTCACCTCGTGCAGCGCCGCGTTGTGGGTCAGCATGATGACCTCGCACGCCAACTGCGCCTTGGCCGCGGCGCTCAGCCGGTCATCGAGTTCCCGGAACAGCTCCTCCCACGGCGCCTCGTAGCCTTCCCGCACCACCACGGGCGAGAAGTTCAGGTGCGTCTCGTAGCCGGCGGCCACCAGATCGTTGACGAAGCCGATGCGCTCGGCCACCGGCGCCGTGCGCACGTCCAGCAGCTTGGCGTCGGCGTGCGGCATCAGCGACACGCGCACCCGGGTGCGGCCCTGGGGATCGTAGTCGAGCAGCCCCGGGTTGACCCATTTGGTGGCGAAGCTGCCTTTGGCGTGGGGCAGGGCGCGGAAGGCGGCCACCAGGTCGCGCACGTTGTCGGACAGCAGCGCGTCCACCGACAGGTCGCCGTTCTCGCCGAGGTCGTACACCCAGGCCGTCGGGTCCACCTGGTTCGGCTCCGTTTTCGGCCCCTGCGCCCCGGCGTGGCGCCGGATGGCGGCGCAGACCTGCTCGATGTTGACGAACACCGTCACCGGGTTGCTGTGGCCCTTGCGCCGGGCGACGTAGCAATAGGCGCAGGCCATGGCGCAGCCGTTGCTGGTGGAGGGCGCGATGAAGTCGGCGCTGCGCCCGTTGGGACGGAACGCCAGGCCGCGCTTGGTGCCGAGCACCAGCGTGCCCTGCTTGGCCTGCAGCCAGCCCTCGGCGTCGGCGTCGCGCAGCGCCGGGATGCGCCAGTGCGACGCGACCGGGACGCGCTCGGCGCCGGGGAAGCGGGCCAGGATTTCGCGCCCGCGCGCGAAGCCCTCCACCTCCGGCTCCAGCAGGATCGTATGGATGTCGAGCAGGTGCCGGGGCAGGACGGGGGCGGTGGTCATAGGGGGCATGTGGGATGCCGGGCCGCACGTTGGAACCGCGGGGCCGGCGCCTAACAAATCATGGCTTTTCATGGCCGGAGCCGCGGCTATGGTCCACGGTCGGGAAATGGCAGGAGCCGGCGTGAGCGGGAATTCGGACGAGTTGCGGGGACGGATGCAGGCCAGGCAAAGGCGGTCGCGTTTCCGCAGCACGGCCGTCGGCGGCCTTGCCTTGGTTGCCGCCGCGTCCGGCATGGGCTTGGTCGCCGCCCTGCTTTGGCACCAGGTCGGCCCGTCGAGGCCCGCGGCGGAGGGGGCCGCGCCCCATGTCCAGGCAGACTGACACGGCCCCCTCCGCCGCGTTCCCCAGACCGACCACGGGCCGGACGGGGCGGCGGTGCCCCGTCCGGCCCGCGGCGCTCACCGGTTGAGGAACGTCTTGTAGTTCTCCGGCGTCACCAGCTCGTAGGGCACGAAGTCGAACTGCTCCACCTTCTCGCCCCGCGCGAGCTTCACGGCGTTCTCGATGCCCTTCCGCCCCTGGCCCTTCGCGTCCTGGAACACGGTCACGGCCAGGTTGCCCCGCTGCATCTCGGACAGCGCGTCGGGCGTCGCGTCCACCCCGCCCACGAAGACGTCCTTGCCCGAGCGTCCGGCTTGGCGCAGGGCGATGATGGCGCCGATGGCCATCTCGTCGTTGTTGGCCACCACGCCGTTGATCGCCGTGCCCTTTGACAGCCAGTTGTTCATCAGGTCGATGGCCTTGGTGCGCTCGAAGTTGGCGGTCTGCTCTTCCACCACCTTGATGTCGGGGTATTTGGCCAGCACCTCCTTGTTGCCCGCCGTCCGCCCCTGCGTCGAGTTGTTGGCGAGGTCCCCCAGCATGAGCACCACGTTGCCCTTGCCGCCCATGCGCCGGGCCAGCTCGGTCATTTCCAGCCGCCCGGCCACCAGATCGTCCGAGGCCACGACCGACACCTTGGCGGGCAGCGTCTTCGCATCCGGCCGGCGGTTGACGTAGACCAGCGGGATGCCGGCGTCGGTGACGGTCTTGGTGATGTTCCGCGTCGCCGCGGTGTCCACCACGTTGACCACGATGGCGTCCACCTTCTGGGACATGAAGTTCTGCACCTGGCTGATCTGGCGGCCGATGTCGCCCTGCGCGTCCTGGAACTGGACCTCCACGTCGGGCACGGTCTTCGCGTAGTCCGCCATGGCCTGGCGCACGGCGGTCAGGAAGTTGTCGTCGAACAGCGCCATGGACACGCCGATGACGGTCGGCTTGGCGTGGCCCGGCGCGGCCATCATCAGCAGCACGGCCGCCGTGGCGAGCAGTTTCTTCATTCCCGGTTCCTCCCCCATTTGAGCACCTGACCGTAACGGAGGGCGGGCGGGGCGCGAGGGCCAGAGTTGGGGGATTCACATCAACTTAACGTCGGCGCGGATGGTGCCGCCCCCGCGTGTTCTGCTACCCCTCCGTGCAGAACAAGAGTCACGGTCGGCCTCCGCGGCGGGGAGTTGTGCTCCCCGCGCGCGGCGCCGCTCCGGGCCGCAGGGAAGGACACACGGGAATGCCGGACGCGCTCGGCTTCGCGCTGAACCACATCGCGGCACCGCGTCGGCGCTTCGGCGATTTCGCGGCGCTGGCCCGCGGCCTCGGCATGGACGCGGTGGAAATCCGCAACGACCTGCCGGGCGTGGAGATCGCGGACGCGACCCCGGCAGCCCGGGTGCGGGCTGAGGCCAAGGCCGCCGGGGTGGCCATCCTGTCCATCAACGCCCTGCAGCGGTTCAACCTTTGGGACGCGGCGCGGGAAGCGGAGGCTGCGGCGCTCGCCGCCTATGCCCGGGATTGCGGCGCGCTTGCCCTCGTGCTGTGCCCGCTGAACGCCCGCGACGACCGCCGGGGCGAGGCGGAGCGGCGCGCGGATTTGGAACGGGCGCTCACAGCACTCAAGGCGGTCCTGCTCGACCACGGGCTGACCGGCCTGATCGAGCCGCTCGGCTTCGAGGAAAGCTCGCTTCGGCTGAAGCGGGCCGCGCTGGATGCGGTTGACGCCGTAGATGGCGGCCGGGCCTTCGCCGTGCTGCACGACACCTTCCACCACCATCTGGCGGGGGAGGCCGAGATGTTCCCGGAGCGGACGGGGCTGGTCCACATCTCCGGGGTGGAGGAGCCGGGCCTCCACCGCGCCGCCATGCGCGACGGGCACCGCGTCCTGGTCGGCCGGGGCGACCGCCTCGGCAACCTGGAGCAAATCCGCGCCCTCCGCCTTGGCGGCTACGCCGGGCCGCTTTCCTTTGAGCCGTTCGCGCGAAGCGTCCAGGACTTGGACGACGTGGCGCCGGCGCTGCGCGAAAGCATGGCCTTTATCCGCGCCGGGCTGCCGGAACCGGCATCGGATCAGGCCCGGGCGCCGGCCGCGTGAGGAAGGAGCAAGCCATGTCAGCACACGCCACCGACGCCCGTTCCACCGCGCCAGGTGGGTACTTGCTGGAAGCCATCGAAGTGTCCAAGCAGTTCCCAGGCGTCAAGGCGCTGGAGGACGTGACCCTGCGCCTGCGCCCCGGCTCGGTGCACGCGCTGATGGGCGAGAACGGCGCCGGCAAATCGACGTTGATGAAAATCCTGGCCGGGGTGATCCAGCCGACCACCGGGGACATCCGCGCCGGCGGCCAGCCCCGCCGCTTTTCCGGCCCGCGCGACGCCCAGGACTGCGGCATCGCCATGATCCACCAGGAGCTGAACCTGGTGCCGCACATGACGGTGGCGGAGAACATCTGGGTGGGCCGGGAGCCGCGCCGCTTCGGCTTCGTGGACCATGCGGCGCTGCGCCGGCGCACCGCGGCGCTGCTGGAACAGCTCGGCCTCCAGCTCGACCCCGACGAGCGGGTGGGCAACCTGGTGGTCGCCAACCAGCAGATGGTGGAGATCGCCAAGGCGGTGTCCTACGATTCCAACGTCCTCATCATGGACGAGCCGACCTCGTCCCTCACCGAGCACGAGGCCGCCCACCTGTTCCGCATCATCCGCCGGCTGCGGGACCAGGGGAAAGCCATCGTCTATATCTCGCACAAGATGGGCGAGATCTTCGCCATATCGGACGAAATCTCGGTGTTCCGCGACGGGCGGCACGTGGCGACGGACGCGGTGTCCGCATTTGACCAGAACCGGCTGATCACGCTGATGGTCGGGCGCGAGCTGACGCAGCTGTTCCCGAAGGGCGAGGCGAAGATCGGGGAAACCGTGCTGTCCGCGCGGGGCCTCACGCTTGAGGGCGTGTTCCGTGACGTGAGCTTCGACCTGCGGCGCGGCGAGATCCTGGGGCTGGCCGGGCTGGTCGGCGCGGGGCGGACCAACGTGGCGGAAACCCTGTTCGGCGTGACGCCGGCGACCGGGGGCGAGCTGCGGATCGATGGCAAGCCGGTCCGCATCACCCATCCGGCGCAGGCGCTGCGCCACGGCATGGCGCTGCTCACCGAGGACCGCAAGCTGAACGGCCTGTTCCTCATGCTGTCCGTGCTGGAGAACATGCAGATCGCGTCCGTGCGGGACCATTCCGGCCAGGGCTTCGTGCAGCAAGCCAAGCTCAGCGCCACCTGCGCCGAGATGGTGCGTGCGCTCCGCGTCAAGACGCCGGGCCTGGACGAGACGATGGAGAACCTGTCGGGCGGCAACCAGCAGAAGGTGCTGATCGCGCGCTGGCTGATGACCAAGCCGCGCATCCTGATCCTGGACGAGCCGACGCGCGGCGTGGACGTGGGCGCCAAGGCGGAAATCCACCGGCTGATGTCCGAGCTGGCCGAGCAGGGCCTGGCGATCATCATGATCTCGTCGGAGCTGCCGGAAGTCCTCGGCATGAGCGACCGGATCATGGTGATGCACGGGGGCCACGCGAGCGGCTTCCTGGACCGCGCGGAGGCCACGCAGGAAAAGATCATGCAGCTCGCCGCCCGCTGAGCAGGAAAGCCAGGGGCAGGGGAGCCGGGAGGGACACGATGAAGAACATAGCCGTTGCCGATATCGCCTTGCCCGCCAAGGAAGCGCCGCGCCGGCGCAAGTGGCCCGTGGAGGTCAGCATCGTGCTCGTGCTGATCGGCATGGCGCTGATCTTCGAACTGCTGGGCTGGTCGCTGCGCGGCCAAAGCTTCCTGGGCAACCCCGGGCGCCTGCTCATCATCATCCTGCAGGTGTCCACCATCGGCCTGCTCGCGGTCGGCGTGACCCAGGTGATCATCACCGCGGGCGTCGACCTGTCCTCCGGCTCGGTGCTGGCGCTGTCGGCCATGGTGGCGGCGAGCCTTGCGCAGTCCGGCGACTACGCGCGGGCGGTGTTCCCCTCGCTCACCGACATGCCGGCCATCGTGCCGGTGCTGGCGGCGCTGGCGGTGGGGGCGGCGGCCGGGCTGGTCAACGGCGCGCTGATCACCTACGGGCGGCTGCCGGCATTCATCGCCACGCTCGGCATGATGGTCACGGCGCGCGGCCTCGCGCGTTACTACACCAAGGGGCAGCCGATCAGCATGTTGACCGACCAGTACACCTGGATCGGCAGCGGCGCGAACCCGGTGCTGATCTTCCTGGCGGTGGCCGTGATCTTCCATATTGCGCTGGGCTACACGCGCTACGGCAAGTACACCTACGCCATCGGCGGCAACCTGCAGGCCGCGCGCGTGTCCGGCATCAACGTCACCCGGCACCTGATCCTGGTGTATGGCATCGCCGGGCTGCTGGCCGGGCTGGGCGGCGTCATCACCTCCGCCCGGGCGGCGAGCGGGCAGGCCGGCATGGGCATGTCCTACGAGCTGGACGCCATCGCCGCGGCCGTGATCGGCGGCACCAGCCTGTCCGGCGGCGTCGGGCGGATCACCGGCACCGTGGTCGGCACGCTGATCCTGGGCGTGATGACCAGCGGCTTCACCTTCCTGGGGGTGGACGCCTACATCCAGGACATCGTGAAGGGCCTGATCATCATCGCGGCCGTCATGGCCGACCAGTACCGCCGCGGCGGGCGCCGCAATGCCTGAGCCGGGAACGGGCGCCACCGTCCGCCTGACCGCGGCGCAGGCGGTGGTGCGATACCTTGCGGCGCAGCGCACGGTGCTGGAGGACGGGACGGAGGCGCCGCTGTTCGCGGGCTGCTGGGCCATCTTCGGCCATGGCAACGTGTCCGGCATGGGCGAGGCGCTCCATGGGGCGCGGGATGCCCTGCCCACGCTGCGCGGGCACAACGAGCAGGGCATGGCGCTGGCCGCCGCCGCCTTCGCCAAGGCAGCCAACCGCCGGCAGATGATGGCGGTCACGACCTCCATCGGCCCGGGGGCGATGAACCTGCTGACGGCGGCCGGCGTCGCCCACGTCAACCGCCTGCCCGTGCTGTTCCTGCCCGGCGACGTGTTCGCCGACCGCCGGCCCGACCCGGTGCTGCAGCAGTTGGAGGACTCCGGCGACGCCACCGCCAGCGTCAACGACTGCTTCAAGCCGGTGTCGCGCTTCTGGGACCGCATTACCCGGCCGGAGCAGCTTCTGGTCTCCCTTCCCCGCGCGATGGCCGCGCTGACCGACCCGGCAGATTGCGGCCCGGCCACGCTTTGCCTGTGCCAGGACGTGCAGGCGGAAGCCTGCGACTATCCCGAAACCTTCTTCGCCCCCCGCCTGCACCGTCCGCGCCGGCCCGGTGCCGACCCTTTGGCCCTTTCCGAAGCCGCGGACCTGCTGCGCGGCGCGGAGCGGCCCCTGATCGTCGCCGGCGGCGGCGTGCTGTACTCCGGGGCGACCGGAACGCTGCAAGCGTTCGCGGCCATCCACCGTGTCCCCGTCGCCGAAACACAGGCCGGCAAGAGCGCGATGCCCTGGGACCACCCGCAGGCCGTGGGGTCCATCGGCGTGACCGGCAGCTCGGCCGCCAACGCGCTGGCGGGCGAGGCCGACCTGGTGCTGGCGGTCGGCACGCGCTTGCAGGACTTCACCACGGGATCGCGCGCGGTGCTGCCGGGCCGGGCGCGGCTGGTGCAGATCAACGTCGCCGGGTTCGACGCGCACAAGCACGGC
>CALMAB010000542.1 GCA_937858325.1 uncultured Acetobacteraceae bacterium | reverse complement strand
GGTTCAAGGAGGACGCCAGGCGCGTGACCGCCCGGTTCGCCGCCCCGGACGGCACGGCGCGGGAGGTGGACGGCGCCGCGCTCGTGGGGGCGGACGGCATCCACTCCGCCCTGCGCGCGCTGCTGCACCCGGAGGACCCCGGCGTGCGCTGGAACGGCATCCAGATGTGGCGCGGCGCGGTGGATTGGCCGGCCTTTGACGGCGGCGACGCGATGGTCGTCGCGGGCGACAGCGTGGCCAAGCTGGTTCTTTATCCCATCGCGCCGGGGACCGCGCCGGGGCTATGCCCAGCTCGCCGGCTTCGCGGCGGGGCCGACTGCGGGGCGCGCGTCGCAGGCATCCCAGCCGTAAAGGCGCTGGCGGAGGTGCAGCTGCTGACAGCCCCCATCGAGGCCTACGGACATCTCTTCGATTGCGTGACGGGCTGGGTGGAACCAAGCGGCCGTTTGCGTCCATTGCTTCTGCGTCATCGCGAGGAGCGCAGCGACGCAGCGATCCAGGGGGGGGGCGTCGTGCGGGCGGTTCCGGGATTGCCACGCCGCATGGGCAGCTCGCAATGACGGAATGGGGCAACGCGCCTTGCGGGCCTTGGTCACAAAACGTGAATACCTCTGTAAATCTAGATTTATCCTGCGGTGATCTGTGTTATGGGCATCCGTAGTGTTTGAAGGGTCGGCTCGCGCGACGCTTCAGGTTGCTCGGTTTGAACGACAACCCGGCAACGATGGTGGTCCAAAGCTTCTGCATCTCATCCCTACCGTCCCCGCGCTGGGACGCAAACATGAGAGAACCACGATGCAAGATCTCAGCAGGTGGGATGGCCGCCCTGACAGTCCCGAGAAGAGCGGGTGGCACTGGGTCGAGGATTCGGACGGCCTGCGGCCTCTGCTTTGGCGGGGCGACGACTGGCCTGAGCAGGCGGAGCGGGGCGAGTGGCAGGACGGCTATGCCGTGCTCAGGACCCATGATCTGAGCCGCGGATGCTACTACGGCCCCGTTGCCCTGTCGCCCCAGCTGTCCGCTTTATGCCATCGCAGGTTGTTCCTGCTCGACGGCTGACTTGATCGCTTCTCGGCCGGGGATCAAACACCTACCGTTTGCGCCTGGGCATCGTGGTTCAGATTGCGCGTTCATACGGCTTTGCGGGGCACGTAGGTCACGGTCAGCAACCGCAGAGTACCAGGCGCAACGATTTGAGGATCGAGAGACACGCCTTGCGCAAATCCCCGGGCGTGCTCTGGACCGACAGCCTCCCGACATAGGACATGTCGTCCACCTCCACCAAAGCCAACGGCCACCGGGGAAACAACCTGATGTTGGTCACTGTGTGTTGAAGCAAGGTTATGCTGTGGTGCCGCTTGTCATGCAGTATGTCTTTGTACAGTAGATTGACCTCTGACGGGGCACCCTCAATGATTTGGGCAAAGAACTTTCCGTCGGTCAACAAAGCCCCGGTGATTTCTCTTGCTGAATTACGATCTGTGCTTTTATCCAAGATGTTCTTCACGATGCGATCGTAATAGAATCGATGGCCTGCCTGGGATGATTGACTACAGTATATTATTTGCGTGACATCATTTTCCAAATTAAGGTTCTTTGAAGATGTTAAATCCATCACATTTTTCCAAAGTCGCCTAGACATTGTTTGAAGCATTTCTTCTTAACACTCTGAATAAATCATCAACTCGATAACAAGCGCAAGTATTTGCCCGAGGCGGCTCGACAAGAAAAGCCGAGATCAGATGCAGGGTTGTTCCTGACCCTGTGAACCAATCCCACGTCGGACAAAACACCCGCGATGCCGCAGGTGTCCGGACGTTACGGCCTGCTGCACGGTTCGGCTGTCAGGTAGCGTACATTCGCGGCGTCGCTGTGCCAAGCAGTGTCGTAAATCGCCGCTTGACCAAAACGTAGCACTCGCATGACGCAGCTTCGAGGCCCGGGCGATCAAGCACCGTGACCCGGCCTGCAGAATAACGGATCAGGCCAGCCCGCTGCAGGGCGCCCGCAGCCACGGTCACGCTGGGGCGGTGCACGCCGAGCATCATCGCCATGAGATCTTGCGTCAGCGGCAGCTCGTCGCCGGCACCGCGGTCATGTGCCATCAGGAGCCAGCGGGCGAGACGCCGCTCCAACGCATGGCGTCCGTTGCAGGCCGAGGTCTGCATGACCTGCGCCTGCTGGGCTTCGTTGTAGCGGAGCAGGAGCGCACGGAAGGGAGCGTTCACCTCCAGCGCATGGCGGAACTCCCTGGCGCCCATGCGCAGCGCGGTGCCAGGCACCTGCACCATGGCGTCAACGAAAGACGTATCGACGCCCAGAAGAAGCGGGACCCCGAGCAAGCCCTCGCGGCCGATGACGCCGACTTCGGCCTGCATACCGTCGTCCATGTTGGCCACCAGCGAGATCATGCCAGACTCGGGGAAATAAACGGCCTCTATGGGCACATCAGGATGGTAGAGGCCCTGGCGCAGGGGAAGAACGACCCGGCAGAGATGCGGCAGCAGCCGCCTCCGCACAACAGGCGGCAGGGCGGCAAGGAGCTGGTTGTGTGCGGATTGGGGAGGCACCGATTGCCACTCCTCGCTTTGGTGGGCGAGAGCGCTCGTCCCCTTGCAGGCTGCGGCCACGATGGATGCGGCGGATTATTCTATACAGGTCCGCGTGGAGCATCTACAGGCACATGACCAGCCAAGGCCGAGGCCCGTTGCGCCGCCGTTTCCAACACGGCCGCAAGGCCTTGCCCCTGCTCGCGCCGAACCGCTAGGTCCGCTCCACGCCCGTTGCCGCGGCGTCGAGCGCGGCGGCAACGGCGTTGGCCTGCTCCTCGCTGAGCGGGCCGCGTCCCAGGCGCATCCGCAGCGCGAGCTTCAGGTTCTCCATGGCGCGCACCACCTGCGGCGCGGGTCCGCCGCCGTGGACGCGGCTGGCCTCGGCCATGCGCGCCAGCAGCGCGTCCACCGCCGAACGGTTGCCGTCCAGGAAGGCCCGGCCCTCCGCGGTGATCTCGTGCAGCTTCTTCCCGCCGTCGCCCGCGGCCGTGGTCACGTGGCCCAGCTCTTCCAGCAGGGTCAGCGTCGGGTAGATCACGCCCGGGCTGGGGCGGTAGGCGCCGGCGACCCGCTCCTCGACCGCCTTGATGATCTCGTAGCCATGCCGGGGCTTCTCGGCGATCAGGTGCAGGATGACCAGGCGCAGGTCGCCGTGGGCGAAGAAGCGGCCCAGCCC